>QHSM01000402.1 GCA_003221595.1 Candidatus Rokuibacteriota bacterium
AGCCGGCGCGCCATGCTCATGACGGGCGCGGCGTCGGCGAGGGCGCCGACCGCGGGGTCAGGCGCTCCTCATCCGTCGCCGTTCCAGACGCGTCCGGCGAGGCCGACGCCGAGATGGAATCGAGGTGCCGGACGACCGCCCGCACCAGCTCCGTGAGACCGGCACCGGTGACGGCCGAGATGACGAACAGGGTCAGCCCCTTCGAGGCGCAGAACTGATCGATCTGCTCGCGGTTCGCAGCCGCGTCCGGCAGGTCCGCCTTGTTGGCGACGATGATCTGGGACCGCGCCGCCAGGGCGGCCGAGTAGGCGGCGAGCTCCCGATTGATCACGTTCAGATCGTCGATCGGATCG
>QHSM01000794.1 GCA_003221595.1 Candidatus Rokuibacteriota bacterium
AATCCACAAGGAGGCGTCGATGGAGACGGCGTGGAAGGCGGGGCTCGAGGACGTGATCGCGGCGCGGTCGGCGATCTGCCAGGTCGACGGCGTCGACGGCAGGCTCTATTACCGCGGCTACGAGATCGGCGACATCGCCGGCGCCGTCTCGTTCGAGGACGTCACGGCGCTCCTCTGGCACGGCGAGCTTCCCGATGCCGCGGCGTCGGCCGCCTTCAAGTCGCGGCTCGAGGCGGCGCGCGGGCTGCCGCCGGCCGTGGGCGACCTGCTGCGGACCCTCCCGCGGGACGCCCACCCGCTGGACGCGCTCCGGACCGCGGTCTCGCTGGCGGCGACCCGCGATCCCGACGTGCGATCGAACGATGCGGAGGCGAATCTGAAGAAGGCGTTTCGCCTCATGACCCTCGTGCCCGAGACGGTCGCCGCCTGGCAGCGGATCAGAACCGGCCGCGCGCCCGTGGCGGCGCCCCGCGCGACGTCGCACGCGGCGTACTTCCTGGAGCTTCTCGAGGGGCGGGCGCCGACGCCGGAGGTCGCGCGGGTGCTGGACCTGGTGCTCACCCTGCACGCCGACCACGAGCTGAACGCGTCGACGTTCGCGACCCGCGTCGGCGTCGCCACGCTGACCGACCTGCACGCGGCCATCGTCTCGGCGGTCGCGACCCTGAAGGGGCCGCGTCACGGCGGCGCCAACGAGGACGTGCTGGCGATGCTCCTCGAGATCGGTGAGCCGTCGCGCGCCGAGAGCTACGTCGAGGCGCGCATGGGCGCGCGCGCCGGGCTCTCCAAGCAGGAGCGCGGCGATCCGAAAGTGCGCATGCCCGGATTCGGCCACCGCGTCTACCGCGTCGACGACGCGCGGGCGCGGGTGCTCCGGGGCATGGCGAAGTCGATGGCCGAGGCGACGGGCCGGCAGAAGCTCTTCGAGGTGGCCGAGCGCGTCTACGACGCGATGCGCGCGCGCACGTCCCTGCCGGTCAACGTCGACTTCTTCTCGGCCGTGGTCTACGACGCGCTGGGGATCCCGCCGGACTTCTGCACGTCGATCTTCGCGGTGGGGCGTGCCGCGGGCTGGTGCGCCCACGCGCTGGAACAGTACGCCGACAACCGGCTCATCCGCCCGCGCGCCGACTACATCGGCTCGGCGCCGCGGCCGCTCGCGGCCGGTCAGCGGCGAAAGACCGAGACCTCCATGGCGTCGTCGCCGAAGTCGTAGGCGCGGCTGTCGTAGCGGCCGGAGGTCCGCGCGTACTCCAGATACGGCGCGACCTCGCGGCGGGCGATGCCCGTATTGTCGGCGACGACGACGGCGCCGGGGACGAGCTTCGGCTCGAGCTGGCGGAGGTAGTCGAGATAGTCTTCCTTCTCGGCGTCGACGAAGGCGAAGTCGAAGCGGCCGGGCAGGAGGGGGATGACGCGAAGCGCGTCGCCCGCGACGACCTTCACCCGCCGGGCCAGCCCGGCCTCCGCGACGTTGGCCCGCACCATCCAGGCCAGAAACGGATTCGCCTCGACGCAGGTGAGCCGCCCACGCGGCGGCATCGAGCCGGCGATCAGGATCGCCGAGTAGCCGAGCAGCGAGCCGAGCTCGATGCCTCGCGTGGGCCGATGGCGGTCCAGGAGCCGGCGGATGACGCGGCCCTTGACCCGGCCGACGATGGGGATGGTCCACACCGTCGTGGCGCGGTCCATCAGCGCCAGCATCCGGCGCGCCTGTTTGGTCACGCGCGCGCTGTCGTGATCCGGGCGGCGACGGTGTCGGGCACAGGGTAGCGCCGCGTCGACTTGCCCGCCTTCACGATCTGGCCGGGAAGGGTCCGGCCCACGATCTCCTGAACCCGTCGTGACACCGCGATCAGCCGATCGAGGTCGATCCCGGTCTCGACCCCCATCGCGTCGAGGCAGTGCACGAGATCCTCGCTGCAGACGTTGCCCGAGGCGCCCGGGGCGAACGGACAGCCGCCCAGCCCGCCGATCGAGGCGTCGATATGGGTGACGCCGCACTCCATGCCGGCAAGGATGTTCGGAATCGCCATCGCCCGTGTGTCGTGGGTATGGAGCGTCCACTCGATCCCCGGGAACTTCGGCATCAGGTGCTCGAAGGCGCGTCCGACCTGGCGCGGATTGGCCATCCCGGTCGTATCGGCGAGCCCGATCGCGCGCGCGCCCATATCGACCAGCCGCCGCACGACGCTCTCGAGCTGGGGCAGCGGCACGTCGCCCTCGAACGGGCAGCCGAACGAGGTGGAGACGCCGCAGGCGACCGGAGTTCTGGCGCGCTCGGCCACCTGCATGACCGCGCGCATCCGTTCGATCGACTCGGCGATCGTCATGTTGACGTTGGCGAGGTTGTGGCTCTCGCTGGCCGAGAGCACGGTGTGAATCACGTCCACCCCGGCGTCCACCGCGCGGACCGCGCCCTTGTCGTTGGGCACGAGGGCGGCATAGCGGGTCCCCGGGCGTCGGGTGATGCGCGCCATGACCTCTTCGGCATCGCGCAGCTGCGGGACGACCTTCGGGTGCACGAAGGACGTCACCTCGATCTCGGGGATCCCCGCATCCGACAAGAGGTTGACCACCTCGATCTTCTGCTCGGTCGGAATGAAGTCGGGCTCGATCTGGAACCCGTCGCGGGTCCCCACCTCACAAATCGTGATACGGGCCGGCAGCTTCATGGCATCCTCCAGACCTCCGGGGTGAGAAGAACTGTAGCACGGAGGCCGGGGAACCCATCGAGCGCCCACCGGCATCCAAGCAAGAGGAGGCCCCCAATGAACCCCAACATCGGTATCGCCGACAAAGATCGCACGGGCGTGGTCAAGATCTTGAACGCCCTGCTTGCCGACGAGTACGTGCTGTACACCAAGACCCGCAACTACCACTGGAACGTCGTCGGTCCGCAGTTCAATGATCTGCACAAGTTCTTCGGCGAGCAGTACGAGCAGCTCGCCGACTTCGTCGACGCCGTGGCCGAGCGCGCGCGCCAGCTGAGCGGCCACTCCGTGGCCACGCTGGGTGAGTTCATGGAGGCCACGCGACTCAAAGAGCACCCCGGCCAGTATCCGGCTGCGGACGAGATGCTCGAGAACCTCCTGGGCGACCACGAGACGATCATCCGCCAGCTCCGCGCCGACGCCGACACCGCCGCGAGCAAGTTCCACGACGCCGGCACCAACGACTTCCTCACCGGCCTGATGGAGAGCCACGAGAAGATGGCGTGGATGCTCCGTGCCTTCCTCGAGGGCAAGTCCGGCCGCTCGCGCTAGAAGACGCGTCTAGTGGGCCGGTCGAGACTCCATCCTCTTCTCGAGCTCCTGCTTCAGCGCGCACGGCCATCAGCGCCACGACGGAGAAGAGCGCGACCAGAACCAGCAACCCTCTTCG
>QHSM01000403.1 GCA_003221595.1 Candidatus Rokuibacteriota bacterium
GATCGGCCGCTTGGCCAAGGAAAAGGGGATCATCTTCCACTCCGATGCCACGCAGGCCGTCGGCAAGATTCCGGTGAACGTGGAGACGGCGGGGATCGATCTCTTGTCGTGCACGGCCCACCTGATCTACGGCCCGAAGGGCGTCGGCGCGCTCTACGTCCGGCGCAAGGCGCCGCGGGTGCGCATCGCGCCGCTGATCGACGGCGGCGGCCACGAGCGGGGGATGCGCTCGGGAACCCTGCCGGTGCCGCTCATCGTCGGGTTCGGGCGCGCGGCCGAGATCTGCGGCGAGGTCATGGGCGAGGAGGGTGCGCGGCTCGCCAAGCTCCGCGACCGGCTTCAGGACATGATCCTCTCGAAGGTCGACGAGGCGTACCTGAACGGACACCCGGAGCGGCGACTGCCGCACAACCTGAACATCTCGTTCGCGTATGTCGAGGGCGAATCGGTGCTGATGGGGCTCAACAAGGAGAGCGCGCTCTCGTCGGGCTCGGCCTGCACGTCGTCGACGCTGGAGCCGTCCTACGTCATCGGCGCGCTCGGGGCGAGCGCCGAGCTCGCGCACTCCTCGATCCGGTTCAGCCTGCACCGGTTCACCACCGAGGAGGAAATCGAGCACGTCGGCGCGCGGACGATCGAGGTGATCAAGCGGCTGCGGGAGATGTCGCCGCTCTACGAGCTGGCGAAAGAGGGTGTGGATTTGAAGTCCATCCACTGGAAGGCCGAGTAAGGGGGCAGGCGATGGCCTATAGCGAGAAGGTTGTCGATCACTACAACAACCCGCGCAACGTCGGATCCTTCGCCAAGGACACGCCGGGGTTGGGGACGGGACTCGTCGGGGCGCCGGAGTGCGGCGACGTGATGAAGCTCCAGATCAAGGTCAACCTCGACACCGGCGTGATCGAGGACGCGAAGTTCAAGACCTTCGGGTGCGGCAGCGCGATCGCGTCGTCGAGCCTGGCGACCGAGTGGCTCAAGGGCAAGACGGTCGACGAGGCGTCGAAGATCAAGAACACGGACATCGTGAACGAGCTGAAGCTGCCGCCCGTGAAGATCCATTGCTCGGTGCTGGCCGAGGACGCCATCAAGGCCGCCCTGGCCGACTACCGCGAGAAGCACGCGGGCACGGACGCCGGGAAGACGCCGGCGTAGCGATCGGAGGAAGACACGTATGGCGCTGGGACTTTCGGAAGCCGCGGCGAAGCAAGTGAAGGAGCTCAAGCAGGCTCAGAACCTGCCCGACACCGTCTTCCTGCGCATGGGCGTGAAGGGCGGCGGATGCTCGGGGATGTCGTATGCCCTGGAGTTCGACAGCGAGATCGGGCCGCACGACAAGCAGTTCGAGATCGACGGTATCAAGGTCGTTGTCGACAAGAAGAGCTACCTGTACCTGAACGGCACGACGCTCGACTATGTCCAGCAGGGGCTGACGGGTGGCTTCACGTTCGTCAACCCCAATGCGAAGTCGAGCTGTGGATGCGGCACGTCGTTCTCGGCGTAGCCGGGTCCGCGACCCCCACGGAACGGGCCCGACGACGGGCCCGTTGCCATTTCTGAGGGTGGAGAGTGGAGCGCATGGATCACTTCGAGGTGTTCGGGCTGCCGCGGAGGTTGGGCATCGACGCCGCCGAGCTCCAGCGCGCGTTCTACGAGCTGTCGCGGCGCAGCCACCCGGACTTCCACCAGGCCGCGCCGCCGGAGCGGCAGGCCGAAATCCTGGAAGCCTCGGCGCGGCTCAATGCGGCGTACCGGGTGCTGCGTGATCCGATCGCGCGCGTGGAATACCTGGTGCGGCTCGAGGAAGGGCGTGACACGAAGGAAGGCGCCACGGTGAAGCCGAAAGCGCCGCCCGAACTGCTCTAGGAGATGTTCGAGATCCAGGAAGCCCTGCAGGAGGCTCGGGCATCGGAGCAGGCGGGAGGCCTCGACGTGGCCGCGCGCGAGACGCTCGCCGGCCAGCGCGACCGGCTGGCGGCGCGCTACCGGGACGAGGAGGCGCGGCTTCGCGGACCGCTCAGCGAGGCGTGGGATCGCGGCGCCGACACGCGGGCCGGCGTGCTGGCCGCCTTCAAGGACGCCCTGGCGACCCGGGCCTACCTCAGGACCGTGATCGACGACATCGAACGGGGCTTCCCAGGGTCATCCCGGATCGGGACGGCCAGGCACTCCTGCCGTCGATCGTCTCGTTCGCGAGGGAGGGCGTGCTGGTCGGCGCCGCCGCCCGGCGTCAGCTGGTCCGTCGGCCCGAGGCCACTATCTACTCGGTGAAGCGCCTGATGGGCCGCGGCTACGAGGACGTGAAGGACGAGCTCCGCTATTTCCCCTTCCGGGTGCTGCCGAGCGACGGGATCGTGAAGATCCAGGTCGGCGCGCGCGACGTTACCCCGCCGGAGGTCTCGGCGATCGTGCTCAAGTCCCTCAAGGATCGGGCCGAGGCGCACTTCGGCGAGCCGATCGAGAAGGCCGTGATCACGGTGCCCGCGTACTTCAACGACAGCCAGCGGCAGGCGACCAAGGACGCCGGGCGCATCGCCGGGCTCGACGTGGTCCGCATCCTCAACGAGCCGACCGCCGCGTCGCTCGCCTACGGGCTGCAGAAGATCCGCGAGGGCGTGATCGCCGTCTACGACCTCGGCGGCGGGACGTTCGACATCTCGATCCTGCGCGTGAAGGACGGAGTGTTCGAGGTGCTCGCGACGAACGGCGATACGCACCTCGGCGGCGACGACTTCGACCGCGAGATCGTGCTGTGGCTCCTCGAGGACATCCGGAAGAAGCACGGCGCCGAGCTCGAGGGGGACCCCGAGTCGATGCAGGAGCTCCGGCTCGCCGCCGAGGCGGCCAAAATCCGCCTGTCCGCCGATGAGCGGACGGCGCTCACGATCCCGTTCGACGCCTTCACGTACCATCGCGAGATCACCCGCGCCGAGCTCGAGCAGCTGATCGAGCGGCTCGTCGCCAACACGCTCCGCTCGTGCCGGATGGCGCTCGCCGACGCCGGGCTGTCGCCGGCGGACATCAGCGAGGCGGTGCTGGTCGGCGGATCGACGCGAGTTCCGCTCGTGCGGCGCCGGGTCGGCGAGCTGTTCGGCCGGACGCCCCACAGCCAGCTCAACCCCGACGAGGTCGTCGCCCTGGGCGCGGCCGTTCAGGCCCACATTCTGGCGGGCGGCATCACCGACATGCTCCTGCTCGACGTCACCCCGCTATCGCTGGGGATCGAGACGCTCGGCGGCATCGTGAGCGTGCTGATTCCGCGGAACACGACGATCCCCACGAGCGCCCGCGAGATGTTCACGACGTCGGTGGACGGGCAGCGCGTGGTCGACATGCACGTCGTCCAGGGCGAGCGAGAGCTGGCCAAGGACTGCCGATCGCTGGCCCGGTTCGAGCTCTCCGGCATCGATCCGATGCCGGCCGGCATGCCGAAGATCGAGGTGGTCTTTCTCATCGACGCCAACGGGATCCTCCAGGTGACCGCGACCGAGCTGCGTAGCGGCAAGGCCTCGGCGATCGAGGTGAAGCCGACCTACGGCCTCTCGGAGGCCGACGTCGAGCGGATGGTCGAGGAGTCGTTCACGTTCGCGGAGGCCGACGTGGAGGCCCGCCTGCTCATCGAGGTGCGGAACGAGGCCGACACGGTCATCACCCACGTCGAGCGCGCGCTCGGGCAGGGGGCCAAGCTGGTCGGCGCCGAGGAGCGCACGGCCATCGAAACGGCGCTGGAGGCGCTGCGCCGCGCCCGCGGGGGCAGCGATCGGGATCTGATCCGGGAGGTGACGACCGCGCTGAACCGGGCGACCGAGCATCTCGCCGAGCTCATGATGGACGCGGCGCTCAAGGGCGCCCTGGCGAGCCGGCGCGCCGACGAGATCATGGACAAGTAATGGCGGTCCACAAAGTCACCTTCCTGCCGCAGAACGTGACGGTCGAGGTCGACGACGAGAAGTATCCGCTGGCCGACCACGGCAAGCCGGGCTCGCTCCTCGACATCGCGCTGGCGAACCACATCCACCTCGAGCACAACTGCGGCGGAAGCTGCGCCTGCACCACCTGTCACGTCATCGTGAAGGAAGGCGAGGAGAACCTCTCCGAGATGCAGCCGGACGAAGAGGACCGACTCGACACGGCCGAGGGCCTCACCATCCATTCGCGGCTCGGGTGCCAGGCGGTCGTGCGCGGCAACGTCGTCGTGGAGATTCCCAAGTGATCACCTGGCGGGATACCGAGGACATCGCCATTGCCCTCAGCGAGCGTCACCCGGAACGGGATCCGCTGACGGTGCGGTTCACCGACCTCCATCGGTGGCTGACCGAGCTGCCGGGTTTCACGGACGACCCCAAGAGCTCCAACGAGAAGATCCTCGAGTCGATCCAGATGGCCTGGCTGGACGAGTACCGTAACCGATGAGCGTCGCCGTCGGCGCGCGACGGCTACCAGGTGATGACGTGGTCCGACGCGAAGATCAGATCGAGAAGCTCGGCGTAGGAGAGATCGGCGCCCACGCGACGGGCCCGCACGGCCGGCGGCAGCTCGAAGGCCGCGCTGCCCTCGAGGAAGACCGCCGAGACCTGATCGCCGGCGCGGACGTGCTGGTCGATCACCGCCCGCGCGAGGCTGGCGTCCGGGCCCTTGAGCAGATGGAGCACGCTGGCCATCAGAACACGAGAACCCGTCGCCCCCGCCCGACGAGCCCGGCGATCTCCTCGCGGGTGACGGGAACGACGCGGTGGTGCTCGGCGTTCCAGGTCGGGTCCGTGGGCACGCCGCCGGCCTCGATGTGGAAGGGTACGCCGGGCGCCTTGAGGTTCGCCCGGAACCGCGCGATGTCGTCGCCGTCGACGAGCTCGTCGGTGTCCTCGGCCAGGAGCTCGACGGCGGGCCCGCGCAGCACGAAGACGACCTCGTTCTCGCCGGCGACGATCCCGAGGCCGATGCGCATCGCCTCGTTCGCCCGGTGCGAGGCGCGCGGATCCTCCGAGATCAGGACGACGACGGGTCGGCTGTCGGCCACGGGCTCAGTTGAGCGCGATGAATCGGTCCGTGCCGTTGATGAGGTCCGTCAGCACGACCAGCCCGCAGTACGTGACGGTATCGGGGTCGCGCAGCGGGATGCGGCGCTTCTGACAGCCGTAGGCGCAGACGAACAGCTTCGCGCCGCGCGCCGGCAGCGCGTGAATTCGCGGATCGTCCAGCGCGCGGACGCCGTCGTCGATGAGGTAGAGGTACAGCTCGACGCCGCGGTCGAGCGCGGCGTCCGCCAGGCCGACGGCCGTCGCGAGATTGGGATGCTCGAGCCCGGTCGAGAGGAGCACGCCGAGCTTTTGTTTCGTCGCCGCCATCATCAGGCGAGCGTAGCATCGTGAAAAATGGAGAGCAAGCCGATGAGCCGTAGAGTCTACCTGGATCACAACGCGTCGACCCCTGTTCACCCGGAGGTGCTCGCCGAGATGCTTCCGTACTTCGGCGAGGTCTACGGGAATCCCTCGAGCATCCACGCCTTCGGGCGCGAGGCCCGGGAGGGGATGGATCAGGCGCGCGAGCGCGTGGCGAGCTTCCTCAACGTGTCGAGCCAGGAGATCGTGTTCACGTCCGGCGGCACCGAATCCGACAACTTCGCGCTCAAGGGGCTCGCCGGCGCCCGCGGCAAGGGGCACATCATCACCTCGCAGGTGGAGCACCACGCGGTGCTCCGGGCGGCGCGCGCCCTCGAGGCACAGGGCTTCGACCTGACGTGCGTGGGCGTCGACGAGTTCGGCATCGTCGATCCCGACGACGTACGCCGCGCGATTCGCCCGGACACGGTGGCGATCAGCATCATGCACGCGAACAGCGAAGTGGGCACCCTCCAGCCGATCGAGGCGATCGGTCGCATCGCCCGGGAGCGGGGGATCCCGTTTCACGTCGACGCGGTTCAGACGCTCGGCAAGCTCCCACTCGATGTGAATGCGCTCGGCATCGACGTGCTGTCCTTTTCGGCGCACAAGATCTACGGCCCGAAGGGCGCCGCCGGGATCTTCATCCGCAAGGGCACGAAGATGGTCGCCGTCCAGCACGGCGGCGAGCATGAGCGGCGGCGCCGGGCCGGGACGGAGAACGTCGCGGGCATCGTCGGCCTCGGCAAGGCGGTGGAGCTGCGGGGACGTGAGATGCACGCCGAGGCGCCGCGCGTCGCCGCGCTGCGCGACCGGCTGTGGGAAGGCGTGCGGGCGCGGGTCCCGGAAGTGCGGCTCTCCGGCCATCCGACCCAGCGGCTCCCGGGGACGGCGAGTCTCCTGTTCCGCCACGTGGAGTCCGAGTCGATCGTGCTCGGCCTCGACCTCAAGGGCATTGGCGTCTCGGCCGGCTCGGCGTGCACCTCGGGGAACGTCGAGCCCTCGCACGTCCTGGTCGCGATGGGTGTCACCCTCGACTGGGCGATGGGCGCGGTCCGGTGCTCGCTCGGCCGGTCCACGAGCGCCGAAGACATCGACTACGTCGTCGAGTGCGTCGAGCCGCTCGTCCGGAAGCTGCGTCAGGCGATGCCCGTCGGGGCCGCATGAGATACAGCCCGACGCTCGTCGATCACTTCTTGAATCCCCGCAACGCCGGGATGATGCGCGACCCGGACAGCGTCGGGGAGACCGAGGACACCGAATGCGGGGACCTGGCGCGGTTCTTCCTCCGCGTGCGTGACGGCCGCGCGGTGGAGGTCCGCTTCCAGACCTACGGCTGCGGCCCGACGATCGCGGCGGCGAGCGTCGCCAGCGAGCTGTCTCGTGGCCGGCTCGTCGACGAGCTGTGCCGGCTGGAGGCGCGGGAGATCGAGCACGCCCTCGACGGGCTCCCGGACGACCGCAAGCACGCAGCCGACGTCGCGGCAGGCGCCCTGCGTGCGGCGGCGGCCCGCTACCGGGCTCGCGGGGGCTGACCGGTGTTGGCCGACCTTCGCCGCGACATCCGGGCCGTCCGTGAGCGGGATCCGGCCGCCCGCTCCACCCTCGAGGTCCTGCTCTGTTACCCCGGTGTGCACGCGCTGGCGTTTCACCGGTTCGCCCACGCGATGTGGCGGCGCGGCTGGACGATTCCCGCCCGCTTCCTGTCGCACGTATCGCGCTTCGTCACGGGCATCGAGATCCATCCGGCCGCGAAGCTGGGGCCCGGCCTCTTCATCGACCACGGCATGGGCGTCGTCATCGGCGAGACCGCCGAGGTCGGCGAGAACGTCACGCTGCTGCAGGGAGTGACTCTCGGCGGGACGAGCCTGAAACGAGAAAAGCGCCATCCGACCCTCGGCAACAACGTGGTCGTCGGCGCGGGCGCCAAGATCATCGGCGCCTTCAAGATCGGCGATGGCAGCCGGATCGGCGCGGGCTCCGTCGTCGTGCGCGAGGTGCCCACGAACGCCGTTGTCGTGGGCGTTCCGGGGCGGGTAACATATCGTGACGGTCAGCGGGTGGCCGGCGACATCGACCTGGACCAGACCGATCTGCCGGATCCCGTGGCCAAGGCCATCGAGCAGCTCGTCGACCGGATTCGCGCCCTCGAGGGCGAGCTCGAGACCGTACGAAAAAGACTGGAGGAGGAACGCGCGTGACGCCCAAGGACATGCTGAGCCTCAAAGAGGCCTCGACCTATCTCGCCATGGAGGAGGGCAAGCTCGCGTCACTGGCCTCCGAGCGGCGCATACCGTCCGTTCAGCTCAACGGAGCGTGGATGTTCTCGAAGAAGTCGATCGACAAATGGCGGAGTCAGCAGACGCGACGGGTGTGATCTCTCGCGATCGCGCCTGGACGGTTCTCGCCGAGTTCACCAAGAGCGACAGCCTCCGCAAGCACGCCCGCGCGCGCCGCACCATCCCCTGAAGGGCGCCGAGATTCTGCTGGCGCGCGGCGTTCCCGAACGGGTCGTCTACGCCATCCTGGCCCACGCCGACTATTCCGGGCTTCCCCGCGTGTCGAGGCTCGACCGCGCCCTGTACGCGTGCGACGAGCTCTCCGGCTTCGTTCACGCCGTCGCCCTCGTGCGGCCGGGCCGCGTCATCACCGGGCTCGAGCCGTCGTCGGTCAAGAAGAAGCTCAAGGACAAGGCGTTCGCGCGCACGGTCAACCGCGACGACGTGTACCGCGGCGCCGCCGAGCTCGAGGTCGAGCTCGACGAGCACATCGCCTTCGTCGTCGCCGCGCTCACTGGCGTCGCCCCCGAGCTCGGTCTCAGCGTGGGGTGACCTCGCGCCCGCGGACGACGCCTCCTCCCGGCGGCGGGTCGGCGCGAGCGATCGCGCACGTCGACATGGACGCGTTCTACGCGGCGGTCGAGCAGCGCGATCGCCCGGAGCTGCGCGGCCGCCCCGTCATCGTGGGCGCGAGCCCGGGCGGGCGCGGCGTGGTCTCCGCCGCTTCCTACGAAGCCCGACCGTACGGTGTCCGCTCCGCGATGCCCATCTCCCGGGCGGCGCGGCTCTGTCCCCACGCCGCATTCCTGCCGGTCGACATGGAGAAGTATCAACGCGTGTCGGTGCAGGTCATGGGCATCCTCGTCGAGTTCTCTCCGCTGGTCGAGCCGGTGTCGGTCGACGAGGCCTTCGTGGATCTGACGGGGACCGAGTCTCTGTTCGGCAGCCCGCCCGACGCGGTTCGCCTGATCAAGCGGCGCATCCTGGACGAGACCGGGCTGACGGCGTCGGCGGGGCTGGCCGCCAACAAGTTCGTCGCCAAGGTGGCGTCCGAGCTGAAGAAGCCCGACGGGCTCGTCGTCGTCACCGCCGGCGACGAAGCGCGATTCCTCGGCCTCTTGCCCATCGAGCGTCTCTGGGGCGTGGGTCGCGTCATGGCCAAGGCGCTCAGCGATCTCGGCTTCACCACCATCGGTCAGCTCCAGCGCGCGCCGCGCGACCTCTTGACGCGACGCTTCGGAAAGCACGGCCAGGCCCTGCACGACCTGGCCTTCGGCCGGGACGATCGCCCGGTCGAGCCCTACGGCGTGCCCAAGTCGATCGGCGCGGAGGAGACGTTCGGCGTCGACTGCACGAACCCGGATCAGCTCAGGACGACGCTGCGAGCCCACGCCGAACGCGTCGCGGCCGAGCTGAGGGAAAGCGCGTTCGCGGCCGGCCGCGTCACGCTCAAGCTGAGGCTGGCCCCGTTCGAGACGCACACGCGGAGCGCCACCGGCGAGCCCACCCAGGACGGCCTCGAGCTCTATCGCCGTGCGCTCGCGCTCCTCGAGCGCGAGCCGGTCACGCGCCCGGTCCGTCTGATCGGTCTCTCCGCCTCGCGGCTCGGGCCGTCGGGGCAGGGCCAGCTCGACCTGCTCGACCCGGCCGCGCTTCGCCGCGAGCGCCTCGCGCACGTCGTGGACCGCCTGAGATCACGCTTCGGTGAGGGAACGGTCGTGCCGGCCGCGCTCCTGCGCAGACGAGGTGCGACCCGCTCGGACTAGGCGCGTTTGCCACCCGCCGAAGGCTCGTTTACACTTCGATGAACAGCCGTTCATTCCTCGGGAGGCGCCCCCATGGATCGCCCGATCGCCTATGACAAGCTCGCGCGGGAGGATCGATTCGTCAGGATGCGCGCCCGCGAGGTCGCCGAGCTGAAGGTGGCCCAGGGGCTCCCGCCGTTCCCCGATCTGTCGAGCCGCGAGTCCATCAAGGAGCGAGTCCACGGGATCATGGTGGGCGAGCTGCAGGCGATGGAGGGGGCCGGTCGCACCGTGTGCGACTTCCCGGATGCGCCGTGGGAATTCACGATGGACATGGCGCGGCAGGTCTGGGACGAGTCGCGCCACGTCGAGATCTATCTGCGACTACTCGAGCACCTCGAAGGGTACGCCGGAGAATTCCCGGAGACGACCATCCTCTGGCGCTGCGCGTGCGCCGAGGACGCGGCGGCCCGGGTCGCGGGAGTGAACCGCGGGCTCGAGGGGCTGGCGTGCGACGTCTTCAACCAGCTGGTACACATCGCGCGGAAGATCGGCGATCCGATCCTCGAGCGCGCCGTCGACTTCGTCCTGGCCGACGAGATCACCCACGTCCGCATGGGCTCGAAGTGGCTCACCAAGCTGACCGAGGGGGACGTCGAGCGTCGACGGCGCGCGATCGAGTTCCAGGAGAGCATCGACGAGCGCTTCAACCTCGGCGGGGTCCGGCGCGAGGGCGACCACGATGCGGTGCCGATCTCGGTCGCGACCGAGGTGCGGCGTCTGGCGGGCTTCACCGAGGAAGAGATCGAGCGTCTGATCAAGACAACCCAGCGCTCTCAAGTCTACTGAGCCGCGTGCCGCTGCCCCTGGACGGCAACTTCAGCGCCGACCACTCGGCGCGCCTGCTGCGGAACTACCGGTACGTGGTCGAGCGCACGATGCGGGCCGTCGGGGGCTGGATCGCCCTGACTCCCGAGATCTCCGCGAAGCTCGTCATGGGCCGCCACGTCTGGGATCTCGCCCAGCACTGCGACGCGTTCGGCGGGCGTCTTCCCGAGCTGCGGGCACACGCTCAGGTCTCCGAGCCCGCCAATCCGGATGTCGTCCGGTTCATGGACCATCTGGAGGAGCCCGAACGACCGGATCAGACCGTGGAGCGCCTGGTCGGCGTGTACTCGGTGCTCAAGCCACACCTGCTCGCGACCTATCGCGACCACCTGGCGCGCGCCAATCCGGTTTACGAGCCGCCGACCCGCCGGATCCTGGCGCGGTGCATCGCCGACGAGGAGCGACACATCGCGGAAGGTCGGACGATCCTCGAGCATCTTGCCGCCGATCCGTCGGTGAGGGCGCGCGCGGCGTCGCGGCAACGCGGCCTCGAGGAGCTTCTGCTGGCCGCCCGCGGCGTGACGGGCGACGCCGCGTCGCTTCCGCCGTCGGGCGCGCCGCCGCGCAGAGATCTCGCCGATGAGGCGCGCGAGTTCATTCGCCTGGAGACGGCCCGGCCCACGTGGCCCATCCCGGAGGACCTCGCCAGGGCCATCGGGTCATTGGGCGAGGCGCTGGTTGCGACTGACGAGCCGGCGGTGGAGCGATGGCTCGCCGATGGTCTGGCCCTCGAGGCGACCGCGTGGACTCTCCTGCGCGGCACCCGGTATTCCGGGTACCGGATCACCGCCTTCGCGCGGCTCGGCAACCAGCGGCTCGTGAAAACGCGGCTCGACGGCCCCTCGTGCTCGGCGGTGGTCACGGCCCGCTGGGCTTGCACACCCGAGGGCTGGCGGGTGGCCGCCCTCGATGCCGGGCGCGACGCCGTCGGCCCGGCCTGACCCGCGTTGATCCACGCGGTCCTGGTCGCCAATCGAGGCGAGATCGCGCGCCGGATCTTCCGCGCGTGCCGCCAGCTCGGTCTCCGGACGATCGCGGTCTACTCCGAGGCCGATCAGGGCGCGCCCCACGTGCGCGACGCGGACGAGGCCGTCGCGATCGGCGGCGCGCCGGCGCGCGAGAGCTATCTCAACGCCGAGCGGATTCTCTCGGCCGCGCGGCAGGCCCGGGCCGACGCGATTCATCCCGGCTACGGCTTTCTTTCCGAGAGCTGGCGGTTCGCCGACGCGGTCCGGCAGGCGGGGCTCGTGTTCGTCGGTCCCACACCCGACGCCATCCGCAAGATGGGAGACAAGATCGAGGCCCGGAGACTCATGACGGCCGCCGGCGTGCCCGTTCTGCCGGGGAGCTTCGAGCCGGTCGCCGATGTGGCCGGAGCGGAGGCCGCCGCTCGCGTCGTCGGCTTCCCCATCATGCTGAAGGCCGCGGCCGGCGGCGGGGGAATCGGCATGGCGCGGGTCGCCAAGGCCGGTGACCTCGCCGGCGCGTTCGCGACCGCCGCACGGCGCGCGCAGGCCGCGTTCGGCACCGGCGAGCTCTACGTCGAGCGCTACCTCGAGCGACCCCGGCACGTCGAGGTCCAGGTGTTCGGCGATGGGTCGGGGACGGTCGTGCATCTCCACGAGCGCGAGTGCTCGATCCAGCGCCGCCATCAGAAGCTCGTAGAGGAGTCGCCCGCGCCGAGCTTGCCGCCCTCGGTGAAGTCGGGGCTCACGGCGGCGGCGGTTGCCGGCGCCCGGGCGATCGGGTACACCAACGCCGGGACGATGGAATTCCTCGTCGACGAGGCGGGCGGCTTCTACTTTCTCGAGATGAACGCGCGTCTACAAGTCGAGCATCCGGTGACCGAAGAGGTGACCGGTCTCGACCTGGTCGTCGCCCAGCTCCGAGTGGCCGGCGGCGAGCCCCTGCCGTGGCGGCAGGACGAGATCCGCCAGCGCCGAGCAGCCATCGAGTGTCGCGTGTATGCTGAGGACCCGTCGAAGGGCTTCCTGCCCTCGTCGGGGACGGTGACGAAGCTCGACCTGCCTGCGGGAGAGGGTATCCGGATCGAGTCCGGCGTAGAGATGGGGAGCACGGTGTCGGTGCACTACGATCCCTTGCTCCTCAAGCTCGTCGCTCACGGCGCCACGCGCGCGCAGGCGCTGACCCGGATGGCCGGGGCTCTCGACCGGTGCGTCATCGAGGGGCCGAAGACGACGATTCCGTTCCTTCGCCGGATCATCGCGAGCGACGAGTTCGGCTCGGGCCGGGTCCACACGCAGCTGCTCGAACAAGGAGCCTTCAATGGCTGAGGAGATCAAGGCGCATATCACGGGGGTCGTCTTCCAGATCACGACAAAGCCGGGCGACCGCGTGGCGGCGGGCGACGCGGTGATCGTGCTCGAGTCGATGAAGATGGAAATCCCCGTCGAGGCGCCGCGGGCCGGCGCGGTCAAGGAGATCAGGGTGCAGGAGGGACAGACCGTCCAGGAAGGCGACGTGGTCGCCGTCCTGGAGTAGGGAGGGACGATGAGCGTCCACATGTTCCGGGAGCTCTACGCCTACCATCGGTGGGCCAACCGCCGGCTCTTCGACGTCGGGACGGCGCTCGGCGAGGAGCTCGTGTCGCGCGACGTGGGCACGCAGTTCAGCTACACGACCGTCCGGCGCATGTTCGGTCACCTCTACGGGGCGGACTGGATCTGGCTGGCCCGCTGGAAGGGCGTCGCGACCACGACGGTCCCCGGGGCCGAGTTCCAGACGCTCGCCTCGATCCGCGCGCCGTGGGACCACCTCGAGCGGGAGCAGCGGAGCTTCGTGGATGGGCTAGCGCCGACCGACCTCGAGCGGGTCATCGAGTACCGGAATCAGGAGGGCAAGCCTCTGAGAGCGCCGCTCTATCCGCTCCTCCAGCACGTGGCGAACCACGCCACTCATCACCGGAGCGAGATCGCCACCATGCTGACGATGATCAGCGGCTCGCCGCCGGACAGCGGAATCAATGCCTATTTGCTGACGAAGCCGTGAAAGATTCGCCGAAGCAGCAGGAAGGGGTGCGGGGGCCCCGGAGGGCCCCCGACCCGGTCAGCTCTCGATGAAGGCGCGGAGGTTGCGGCCGCGGAGCGGGTGCCGAAGCTTCCGGAGGGCCTTGGCCTCGATCTGCCGGATACGCTCGCGCGTGACGTCGAAGCGCTTGCCCACCTCTTCGAGGGTGTGCTCACCCTCTTCGCCGATGCCGAAGCGGAGGCGCAGGATCTCCTTTTCCTTCGGAGACAGCATGGACAACGCCCGCTCGACCTGCGTGCTGAGGTCCTGGTTGAGCAGGGACTCGTTGGGCGAGCCCGCCGACTTGTCCTCGAGGAAATCGCCGAGCTCGGAATCCTCGCCGATGGGCGTCTCCAGCGAGAGAGGCCGGCGCGACGACTCCAGGATGAGCCGGACCTTCTTCGCCGGCACCCCGGTGCGCTGCGCGAGCTCCTCGGGCGTCGGCTCGCGGCCGATCTCGTTGACCAGATTGCGGTTCACACGCGAGATGCGGTTCAGCGTCTCCACCATGTGGACCGGAATCCGGATCGTCCGCGAATGGTCGGCGATCGCGCGCGTGATCGCCTGACGGATCCACCAGGTCGCGTACGTCGAGAACTTGAACCCGCGCCGGTACTGGAAGCGGTCGACGGCCTTCATCAGGCCGATGTTGCCCTCCTGCACCAGGTCGAGCAGGGAGAGGTCGCTGCCCAGATAGCGCTTGGCGACCGAGACGACGAGGCGCAGGTTGGCCTCCATCAGCTCGCGCTTGGCCTGGCGTACGGTGCGGTCGCTTCGCTCGATCTGCTCGAGCAGTGGACCCAGGTGCTTCCGGCTGAGGCCGGTGCGCTTCTCGAGCGCGCGCAGCTCGCGCGCCGCCGCCGGGGCGTGGCCGCGCCGGCTCGCGCGATCGAGCGTGCTGATCTGCTCCCAGCGGCGCCGCACCTGGGCCACGATGTCGTCGATCAGCGCGGGCTTCAGGGGCATGTCGGCGACGGTCTTCTGGATCGCCTGACGGGCCACACCGATTGCCGCGGTCGTGTCCCGGCGATAAACAGCCGACCGCCGCCTCGACGCGAGCGAGGCCTCGAGCTTGGCGATCTTCCGCTCGAGCCGGCGGATGCGCTCGAACGCCAGGAGCACAGGCCGGATAGCCTTGGCCTCGAGCTCGCCGCCCTCTGCCAGGACCATCACGTCGTCGGGGGGCGTCTCGCCCCGCCGCAACTGGTCGCCGACCGTGAGGAGCGCCTCGACCGCCATCGGGATTCCGGCCAGGGTTCGCCGGAGGGCGATCTGGCCCACCTCGATGCGCCGTCCAATCTCGACTTCTCTACCACGGCCTGAGGCGTGTCCTCCTCGCTGTCATCGACGACCGGAACAGGGGTTTCCCGCTCGTCCGTCGACGCCAATCCAACTGAGGCCGCCGAGCTTCCCTCGGAGGCTTCGCGAGTCTCTCTGAATGTCATCGTGTCACCGATTTCCCTTCATTCAGATTCCTGACCATTCAGATGCTAGGACGACCCGGAAAGTTTCATCAATCTAGACTTTCATCCCACAACCATCGGAAGTAGGTGGCAGGGCGTCCCGCCGGTAGGCGCCGCACGCCAAAAACTCGGTAGAAACTACCGGGTTGAGCGCCCGCAAGGTCTCAGACCGGCCTTTCGTTCCGGCTATTCACGATCTCCTGCGCTCGTTCTCTAACCGCGAGCCCCTCCCCGGAGTTCCGTAGGTCGGGGGCTCACACCCTTCACGGAACCCAACCGCAGAGGGGGTAGAATCGACGTCCGTGGTGCCCCCGAGCGCGAGCTACAGCTTCATCGTCCGGCTGCAGATCGCCAATCGCCCAGGGATGCTCGGTCGAGTGGCATCGGCGATCGGAGACGCCGGGGGCGACATCGGCGCCGTCGACCTTGTCGAGACGACCCGCGAGAGGACCGAGCGGGACATCACAGTCAAGGCGCGCGATAGCGTCCACGCCCAGCAGATCGCCAGCCGGCTCAAGCGCGTGACGGGGGTCCGCGTCGGCCCCATCTCCGATCGCACGTTTCTCATGCACCTCGGGGGCAAGATCGAGATCCGCAACAAGGTGGCGGTCCGTACCCGCGACGACCTCTCCATGGCCTACACACCCGGGGTCGCACGCGTGTGCCTGGCGATCCGGGACGACCGGCAGCGTGCCTTCTCGCTGACGATCAAGCACAACACCGTCGCCGTGGTGACCGACGGCACGGCGGTTCTCGGGCTCGGCGACATCGGGCCGGAGGCGGCCTTGCCGGTGATGGAAGGCAAGGCGATGCTCTTCAAGGAGTTTGCCGGCGTCGATGCCTTTCCGATCTGTCTGGGCACCAAGGACGTGGACAAGATCGTCGAGACCGTGAAGCTCGTGTCGCCGGTCTTCGGCGGCATCAACCTCGAGGACATCGGAGCGCCCCGGTGCTTCGAGGTCGAGGAGCGGCTCCGGAAGGAACTGGACATTCCCGTCTTCCATGACGACCAGCACGGGACGGCGGTCGTCGTGCTGGCGGCCCTGCTCAACGCCCTGAAGATCGTTCGCAAGGACGCCCGGCGCCTCCGCGTGGTCGTGACGGGTGTCGGCGCCGCCGGCACCGCCACCATCAAGATCCTCCAGGCGAGTGGTGTCCGCGACATCATCGGTGTCGACGAGCACGGCATCATCCATCGCGGCCGGACCCAGGGGATGGACTTCATGAAGCGGTGGGTCGCCGTCGCCACGAATCCGCGCCGGGTCACGGGCGGCCTCGGCGCCGCGCTCGAGGGCGCTGACGTGTTCATTGGCCTCTCGGTCCCCGGGATCCTGACGGCGCGGGACCTCAAGCGCATGCGGCGGGACCCGATCGTCTTCGCCATGGCCAACCCCGATCCCGAGATCAGGCCCGAGGAGGCCGGCCGTCACGTCCGCGTGATGGCGACGGGGCGCTCGGACTATCCCAACCAGATCAACAACGTGCTGTGCTTCCCGGGTTTTTTCCGCGGCCTGCTCGACGCCCGCGCGCGAGCGGTCAACGACGAGATGAAGCTCGCGGCGGCGGGGGCGCTGGCCTCGTGCGTGAACCGCGACGAGCTCTCCGCCGAGTACATCATCCCGAGCGTGTTCAACAAGAACGTGGCGCCCGCCGTGGCTCACGGCGTGGCGCGCGCCGCGCACGAAACCGCCGCCGCGGGTCGGCGGCGACGCCTCGACATCGCCGGGAAGCGGTGACGCCTCGCTGGTCGGTCGTCATCCCGGCGTACAACGAGGCGCTGCGGCTGCCGCCGTTCCTGGACACTGTGGTCGCGTACTTCGAGGGGCGTGACGAGCCCTACGAGGTCGTCGTCGTGGACGACGGCTCGCGCGACGGGACGTCCCCGGTCGTGGAGGCCCGGCGCTACCCGTCCGTCAGGATCCTCAGGCGCGAGCGCAATGCCGGCAAGGGGGCCGCGGTGCGCACCGGGATGCTGTCAGCGCGCGGGGCCTATCGCCTGTTCGCCGATGCTGACGGCGCGACGCCCATCCACGAGCTCAAGCGCCTGGAGCCGCTTCTGGTCGGAGGCGCCGAGGTCGCGATCGGCTCGCGGGTCCTGCGCGATCCCGGCGTGTCGGTGGTGGCTCGACGCCATCGGGTGCTCGCCGGACGCGTGTTCAACTGGCTCGTGGCTCGGCTGGGCCTCGAGGGTGTCTCGGACTCGCAGTGCGGATTCAAGGCCTTCACCGGGCCGGCTGCCGAGCGACTGTTCCAGGCCCTGTCCACGCGGGGCTTCGCCTTCGACGTCGAGCTTCTCCTCCTGGCCCGCGCCGCCGGATATCGTATCGTCGAGGTGCCGGTGAACTGGGCGGATCAGTCCGGGAGCAAGGTCGGTGTGCTTCGCCACGGACCCGGGATGCTGGGGGAGATCGTCCGGACCCGTC
>QHSM01000404.1 GCA_003221595.1 Candidatus Rokuibacteriota bacterium
CGCCTCGGAGACCGGTCCCCAGCGCTGGTCCTCACCGGCCACGGGACGGACGTACTGGCTGTGGCAATACCAGCATCCCTCGCGGATGTAGACGGAACGGCCCCGGCGCTCGAGCGGCGTATAGTCCGACGCGTCGTACCTCAGCCATTTCACGTCGCCCAGATCGGTCCGTACGGCCCGGGTCACTCGGGCCGTGCGCGATTCGGGGATCATCATGGGCAGGAAGCCCTGAACGAACATCGCCACCGTCACGAAGAAGAAGCCGGCGCCGACGGCGACCGAGCCGATCGACTTCATCGCGCCGCACCCGTCGCCGACCGGAGCGACGTCTTCATCAGCGTGTAGACGACGAGCGAGATACCGATGTCCATCGCGATGCCGGTGAACGTCCGCACCCACCAGTACGGCCGCATCACGTTGACGGAATGGACCCACTCGGCGCCGGCCATCAGCATGAAGCCCTGGTGCAGGCCCTGCACCACGAGCAAGAGGCCCATCGACGAGATGCCCGCCGTCATCAGCCAGAAGCCCCAGTTTCCGACGCGGAAGCTCCAGAGCGGCTCGTCGTGGGCGAGCCGGGGCCAGACGTAGACCGCGCCGCCGACGGCCCACATGATGAAGGTGCCGAAGACGGTGAGGTGAGAGTGGGCGATGACGAAATCGGTGAAGTGGGTCGGCTGCTGAACCGACCGCAGCGCCGAGATCGAGCCCTGGAAGCAGCCGATCAGGTACATGAGCGAGCCCACGACGAGGAACTTGGCGGGCAGATTCTGCCCGAGCTCACGCCAGCGTCCCGTCACGGTCCCGAAGAAGTTCTGGAGCACGGTCCAGACCGGGATGATCAGCATCATGGACGACACGATCGCGATGGTCTCGGCCCAGTCGGCGATGGGCGAGTAGAGATAGTGATGGATGCCCACGAACGGGTAGAAGAAGGCGAGCGACCAGAATCCGATCAGCGAGAGCTTGTGGCTGTAGATCGGGTTCTTCACGCTGGCCGGCAGGAAGTAATAGATGAGCACGTAGCCGGCCGGCGTGATCCAGAGCCCGACGACGTAGTGGATGTAGAGCCCGTGCCAGGCCGCGTTGTTGATGCCGGGAATGTTGTAGGGACCGAGCAGGAGCAGGACGAGGTTCACGTCGGTCCACACGAAGGCGGCGATCAGGTACCAGAGCGACACGTAGAGCTCCGGCTGCCGCCGGTTGCGAACGGTCATCAGGAGCTGCACCGTCAGCTGCGCGAGCCCGAGGAGGATCACGACCACGTTGATCCGCGGCAGCTCGCCCGCTTCCCAGCCCCGGTTGTGCCCGAGGGCCAGGAGCACGACCGCCGCCGCCAGGTTCAGGTTCCAGACCAGCAGGAGGGCGTAGCTCCAGCGCTCGCGCCAGAGGCGCACGCCCGTGAGACGCGGGACGATGTAGTGGCAGAGGCCGATGAAGATCGTGGAGAAGGCGCCCCAGATCACCCCGTTCACGTGGATGGGCCGGAGGCGGCCGAACGTGAGCCACGCCGTATCGCCCAGGAACTCCGGGTAGGTGAACTTGGTGGAGACCAGCGCGCCGATGGTCGGGAAGAAGAGCAGCCAGCCCAGGCCCGAGGCCAGCCACTTCCGGACCAGGTCGGCGTTGATCAGCTCGTCGTTCTTCGAGGACGCCTGACTCGCGGCGTCGGTGGCCATCGTCTCCGCGTCTCCCTGAGCGAGGATAGCGCGGCTCCACCGCGGGGCCGCCATTCGTCGTGCGCCGGGCCGCCTGGATTGTTGTCCGCTTGCACCGTCCGCTAGAATCGGCGCCAGCCCGGGGGCTCGGTGAGGCCCGGGCGCAGGAGGAGTCACGAGCACCATAGCGACGCCGCTGGACCCGATCCCGACCGCACCGCGCCTGGTGCGCGCCGAGCACGTCGTCATGGCCGGGTCCGTCCTGGCGACAGCCGGCAGAGTAGCGTGTTCAGCGCCTGAGCGAGGGCCGCATCCTCGCGTCCGCGTTGTGGCAGAATCCCGTAGTGCGAGCCGCAGGGCGTCGCGGGGCTGGGGCCCCGCCGCCCGAGGCGAGCTCGCGAAGAAACGAGGCGACCATGGCCGTCCAGACGACGCGAACGGTCGAGGAGCTGGAGGCGTACTGCGCCCGGCTGAGAGCCGCGGGACTCGACGCCCCGTGGTCCCGGCCCGGGCCGCTCATCCCGCCGAAGCCGACGGCGACCCAGCCGCGCCACTGGCGCTGGCGCGACATCGAGCCGTTGCTGCGCGAGAGCATCGAGTTTCTCAGCCCCCACCGCGGCGCCGAGCGCCGGGTGCTTCGCCTCCACAACCCCGGCGTGCCGGAGCGGACCGTCGCTCACAGTCTCGTCCTCGCCATCCAGTACCTGCTGCCCGGCGAGGTGGCGCCGGCGCACCGCCACTCGCCGACGGCGATCCGGTTCATGCTCCACGGCGAGGGCGCCTTCACGACCGTCGACGGCCAGAAGTGCGCGATGAAGCCCGGCGACCTCGTGCTCACCCCGGGCATGGCCTGGCACGACCACGGCAACGAGGGCGGGGCGCCCGTCTACTGGATGGACATCCTCGACTGGCAGATCGTCCGCTTCCTCGAGAACCTGACGTTCGAGCCGTATCCCGACGACCAGCAGCCGGCGCTGCGGAGCCCGGGCCGCGACATCTATTTCCCGTGGACCGACGCCTACGCCGCGCTGCAGGGACGGGCGCAGCAGGAGCCCGATCCGTTCGACGACGTCCTGCTCGAGTACCTCGATCCGACCACCGGCTCTTCCCTGCGTCCGACAGTGGCCTGCTATCTCCAGATGCTGCGGCCGGGCGTGCGGACCCGCGCCCATCGCGAGACCAGCTGCGCGGTCTATCGCGTGGTGCAGGGACGGGGCACGACGACCGTCGACGACCAGACCTTCACGTGGGAGCCCGGCGACTTCTTCGTGATCCCGCCGCGCGCCCGGCACGCCCACGCGAACGCCGGAACCGAGCCGGCCGTCCTCTTCACCGCGCAGGACGTGCCGATGCTCAAGCTGCTGCGCCTCTATCGCATGGAGCCGGCCGACTGAATCGCTGAGCGAACGGGAGAGAGCTGGAGCAGGGGAGTCCAGGGGAGGATCGCCGATGGCACGCGCCGGGTACCGCATCTTCGACGCCGACACACACATCATCGAGGCCGCAGAACCCATCGAGGCCTACCTGTCGACCGCCGACAAGGCCCGGCTGGCGGGGCTCGGAGCCCTCGTCGGACGCGCCGCGGGCAAGGGCGGGGTCTCCCGCTACCGCGTCGGCAAGCGGCCTGAGCTCAATCGTTTGCTCGGCTCGCGCGACAGCGTCCCGCCGGCCGACGCGATCGCCCGCGGCCTGAAGGACGGCGGCACCCCCTGGGACGTTCGCTGGCAGGGACCGCCCTTTCCCGACGATCGCGTGAACTTCGACTCGCACGCCCGCGTGAAGGACATGGACATCGAGGGCGTCGACGTGAACATGGTCCTGCCGTCGGGAGGGCTGGCGGCCTTCAGCGGGCTGGACGACGTCGGGGTCGAGATGATGATGTACCAGGCGTATCACCGCTTCCTCAAGGACTACTGCGCGCCCTATCCGGACCGGCTCACGAGCGTGCTCCACGTCTCGGCGCGCGACGTCCCCGGATCGGTCGCCGAGATCCGCCGCTGCGGCAAGGAGACCTGGCCGGTCGGCATCTTCCCGGTGTGCCCGCCCGGGATGACCCTCGACGATCCGGACTGGAATCCCATCTGGGCCGCGGCGCAGGAGCACGACCTGACCGTGGTGATCCACTCGTTCACCATGTCGGTGCCGTACCCGCCGGGCATGTGGGACAACTGGAACAACATGTTCCTGGTCCGTTCGGCCAGCCACGTGTGGAACGCTCAGCGCAACATGGCGGCGCTGATCGGCTCCGGCGTGCTGGACCGCTACCCCGATTTGCGGCTCACGTCCCTCGAGTGCGGGCACGGCTGGCTCGCGTTCTGGGCCTCGCGCCTCGACGAGCAGGCCGAGATGAGCCAGCACGCGCTGCCGCGGCTCAAGCAGAAGCCGAGCGAGTACATCCGCGGCCCGCAGTACTTCCAGTCGATCCAGCTCCACGAGGGCGAGCTGTCGCTGCGTCAGGCCATCGAGGCGATCGGCGACGACACCCTGATGTTCGCGACCGACTACCCCCACTCCGAGAGCTGGTTCCCGAAGTCGGTCGACGCGGTGCTGAAGTGGACCACCATTCCCGAGGGGGCTCGCCGCAAGCTCCTCTGGGAGAACGCGCTGCGCTGCTACCGGCGCTACAGCGGCGCGAGGTCCGCCCGGGTCGACGCGGTGCCCGCCGCGGCGCGCTGACGGACGTGGCGAGGCTCGCGCTCACCCTGGCGTGCGGCGACTACGACCGCACGCGCGCGCTCCGCACGGGCGAGGTGCAGCCCGACGGGGTCGAGCTGAACGTCGTGACGCTCGCCCCGGAGGAGATGTTCTACCGCATGGCGCGGTTCCGCGAGTTCGATGTCTCGGAGCTCTCGCTCTCGACCTACACCGTGCTCCGGGGCCGCGGCGAGCCCCTCGTCGCGATTCCGGTCTTCCCGTCGTTCAGCTTCCGCCACTCGTCGATTTTCGTGGGGACTCATGCCGGCATCTCCGTGCCCAAGGATCTCGCCGGCAAGCGCGTGGGCGTGCCGAAGTACCACATGACCGCCGCGGTGTGGATCCGCGGCATGCTCGAGGACGAGTACGGCGTCGCGCCGAGGGACATGATCTGGTTCGAGGGGGGCGAGGGATCGAAGGTCAAGGAAGTCGACGTGACGCTGCCGCCCGATGTACGGCATCAACTGGTTCCTGACGGACGGACCCTCGGCGACATGGTGGCGGCGGGTGATCTCGACGCCTACGTGGGCGCCCGCCGGCCGGCGGCGTTCGGCGCGCGGGTGACCCGGCTCTTCCCCGATTTCCGCCAGGCCGAGCGGGCCTACTACGAGAAGACCGGGATCTTTCCGATCATGCACACGCTCGTCTTGCGCGAAGAGCTGGCCCGCGCCCATCCCTGGCTGCCGCGAAGCCTCTACGACGCGTTCGTCGAGGCCAAGCGTCTGGCCTACGAGCGCCTGAACTTCACCGCGGCGCTGCCGGTGAGCCTGCCGTGGCTCGTGGCCGAGGTCGAGGAGACGCGGGCGCTCATGGGCGGCGACCCGTTTCCCTACGGCGTCGCGAAGAACCGCAAGACGCTCGAGACGCTGGCGGGCTACACGTTCGGGCAGGGCCTGGCGCCCCGCCGGCTCACGATCCCGGAGATGTTCTGGGAGTCGACGCTGGCGATCTAGCCGGCATTCTTCCCGGGCGCGCCTGATCCGAAGCGGTCCGCCGACCGGGCCCGGGCCTTCGCGGCCTCGGCGTCGCGGTCGCGCGGCGGGGCGCTGGTCACGAGCGAGTCGAGCAGCTCGCGCGCGACGTGCGCCACCTGGTCCACGGCGCGGGCGAAGGCGACCTCGTTGGTCCGCGAGGGGCGGGTGAAGCCGCTGAGCTTGCGGACGAATTGCAGGGACGACGCGCGAATCTCGTCGTCGGTGGCCGGCGGCGCGAAGTTATGAAGCGTCTTGATGCTGCGGCACATGCGAGATTCTCCTGGCTTCGGTCATTTGTCGGCCGACGGGCCCGGACGGTGGGACATGACGTTGATGACGGGCGGGCGTCCGGAGCCGTCGATCAGCGTGCCGTGGCGGATGACCAGCGCGCGGTCGGCCCCGGCGCTAGACATGGAGCACGACCTTGAGGGCGTTGCCGATCCGCTCCGTGTAGGTGCGGAAGGCGTCGTGAATCTGATCGAGCCTGAAGTGGTGGCTGATGATCGGATCGGCCAGGATCTTGCCCTTGCTCATCAGCTCGAGCGAGCGGCCGCAGTTCATCCCGCCCTCGCCGCGCGCCGCGTAGATGCGCACGTTGGAGCGCACGGCCAGGTTCATGTCGACCTCGACCGGCCCGTTGTACCAGGCCACGACGCCGATGCGCCCGCCGCGCTTCACGTTCTCGAGCGCCTCCTGCATCGACGTGGATCCGCCGGCGCACTCGAGCACGCAGTCGGCGCCGCGCCCGTCCGTGATCTCGCGGATCCGCTCGCGCAGATTCTCCCGGCGGACGTCGATCGTGAAGTCCGCGCCGAGCTGGCGGCCGATGGCCAGCCGCGCCTCGCGGGTGCCGGTGAGGATGACGCGGGCGGCGCCGAGCGCCTTGCAGAGCTGCACGGCGATGAGGCCGATCGGGCCCGGGCCCTGGACCAGGACCGTCTCGCCCGCGACGTAGCCGCCCATGAGGTCGATGGCCCACAGGGGCGAGGCCGCCGTGGTCACCATGCACGCCTGCTCGAAGGTCAGGTTCGCCGGCAGCCGGTAGAGGGTGTTGATGTGGTTGACCGCGTACTCGGCGAAGCCGCCGTCGCAGGTGAGACCCTTCGCGCGATGCCCCTTCCCGACGTCGCCGTAGTTCAGGCAGGAGGTGTACCAGCCCTTGATGCAGTTCTCGCAGCGGTCGCAGCCCTTGTGCACCTCGACCGCGACGCGGTCGCCCACCCGAAACTCGTCGATGCCGGGACCGAGCGCGGCGATCGTGCCGGCGTACTCGTGGCCCATCACGAACGGCCCGGCCGGCTGCCCCTGCAGCGTGCGGTGTAGCACCTTCACATCGGTGCCGCAGATCGACGCGACCTCGACCTTCAGCAGCACCTCGCCCGGGCCGGGCGCGGGGCGGGGCCAGGCCTCGACGTGCATGTCGTCGGCGCCATGCAGGACGACGGCTTTCATGGAGGCGGACGGCGGCATAGACTCCTCCCGCCCGCGGCGTACGGCGGCGGGCGCTAGCACGTTAGCATAGGAGCCAAGGGGGACACGCGATGACCGCCGAACCGAGCACCGTCGGACGCGAGCACTGGACCCACAAGGGCGACGTTCGCCCCTTTCTCTGGGAGAAGGCGATCGACCAGGCCTTCGTGCGGAGCATCAAGGGCGCGCCCCATCCCAACGCGGCCAAGGCGCTGGCCGAGTTCATGATCAGCGACGCGCGAAGAGCCTCAAGACCCGGTTCAACGAGATCTTCCAGTAGACCGGTCGAGGGGCGGCCCGCGCCGCCCCTCGGCCAGCCGGCTCAGCGGATCGCGGTCGGCGCGACGCTCGCGCCCGTGAACCCCTGCAGCTTGAGCGGCTGCATCACGAAGGCGAACTCGTACACGCGCTTGCTCGCGAGCTCGTCGAGCTTCAGGTTCTCCAGCAGGTGGATGCCGTTGACCACGAGCATGATCTGGTGCACCGGCAGCGAGATCTCGGGATCGGGATTCGGCGACACCTCGACCGGCACGGTGTCCCCGCCGACCAGCATCGGGTCCTGCTTCGCCAGCCACTCCGCGGCCTTCACGCCGATGCCGGGGCTGCTCTTCATGTAACGGGCGTTGTCCTTGCCCCACAGCTTGCCCCAGCCCGTGTGGATGATCACCGCGTCGCCGGGCTGCAGCTTCTGGTTCTGCCGCTGGAGCGCCTGCTCCAGGTCAGCCACCGTGACCTCGTACGTATCGCCCAGCATGTCGACGCCCTTGAGCCCGGCGATGTCGATGAGGACGCCGCGGGTCATCAGCATACCCACCTTCTCGATGCCGACCTTGGTGAAGCCGGTGCGCGTGGCGATGTCGTCGAGCTTGTAGCAGTTGTAGACCTTGTCCTCGATGGTCTGGTGGGCGAAGCCGTCGAGCTGGGTGCCCACCTGGCCGATCTCGCTGGTGAGCAGCTCCTCGTTGCTGCCGCGACGGTTGGACGGCTTGTTCATGAAGGTGCGCTTGGTGTGCACGTTGAACTGGCGCGTCGCGGAGATGGGCATGGACGAGCTGAGGACCTGGCCGAGCTCGATGACCTCGCCGGTGCGGATGAGCTGCGCGGCCTTGAGCACGGAGGCCGGCTTCATGTGATTGCCCGCTCCGCGCTCGTCGCCGGCGCCCCACTTCGAGGGACACCGCTGGCTCTCGGTGGGCGGCCGCCAGGACGGGCTCTGGGCAGCGGCGGTGGACAGGCCGAGCGCGACGGTCAGGGAGATGCCGATGACGATGGGTCGCATGGAGGCTCCTTTCACGCGATCTTGATGATCCCGGGCTCGACCTCTTTGAATCGGTCCTTGACCTGAGGATCGTGGCCGGCGACGACGAGCTTCGTCGAGCCCGCGAGCCGGTCGATCGTCTCGAAGGCCGTGAGCATCTCGGGCAGGCTCGTGATGATCTGGACCGGCTGCCGGGTCTCCACGTTGTGGTAGAAGTGCGAGGCGTCGGAGGTGAGCACGACCGTGCCGCGCCGGGTCTCGACGGTGACGATCTGGAGCCCCGCGGTGTGGCCGCCGACCTTGTGGACGCGAATGCCGGGCCACACCTCGTGGTCGCCCTCGACGATCCGGAT
>QHSM01000405.1 GCA_003221595.1 Candidatus Rokuibacteriota bacterium
TCGACCGGTTCCTGATGCGCAATCCCAACCTCCGTGTGGACCTTTCCGGCATGCATTTCCAGCGGACACCGGCGCTGGCGACCGAGACGGGCCCGCTCGATCCGGGCTGGAAGGCGTTGATCGAGAAGATGCCCGATCGCTTCCTGATCGGCGTCGACATCTGGGCGGCGCGGCTCTTCGAGCCGGCGATGCTGGATCGCCTCTTCGGCTGGACCCGGCGAATTCTCGGCGAGCTGAGACCCGACGTGGCCGAGCGCGTCGCCCACCAGAACGCGGCCGCGCTGTATCGCCTGGAGTAGCCATGAGCTTTCGCACGGCGCTCTGCGATCTCCTCGGCATCGAGTACCCGATCGTCCAGTCCGGTATGGGCGCCATCGCCGGGCCCGAGCTCGTGGCGGAGGTCTGCCGCGCCGGCGGCCTCGGTATCCTGGCCGGGCTGAACGTGGCGCCCGACGATCTGCGAACGATGATCCGCCGCGTCCGCGAGCTGACCGACCGTCCGTTCGGCGTGAATCTCTGGCTTCACCGCGATCTCCGGCCCCCGATCGATCCCGCCGGGATACCGGAAGCGACACTGCGCGGAGCCCAGGAGATGCTCAACCGCTTCCGGGGCCGCCTGGGGATCCCGACGACGACGAGCCGGCCGGTCCGGGGGCCCGACCTCGTCGACGCGACGGTCCAGGCCGTGCTCGAGGAGCGGCCCCCGGTGTTCTCATCTGCGCTCGGATGGCTCGACCACGGGCTCAGCGAGGAGTGTCATCGGCGCGGCATCAAGGTCATGGCCATGGTCTCGAGCGTGGCGGACGCGCGCACGGCGGCGGCCGAGGGCGCCGACGTGATCGTGGCGCAAGGCGGCGAGGCGGGCGGCCACCGCTCGATCGACGGCAAGCCGGCGACCGCCGAGGCCACGACGGTGGGGACCATCGCCTTGCTGCCGCAGGTGGTGGACGCGGTGCGTCTGCCGGTCGTGGCCGCGGGCGGGATCGCCGACGGGCGCGGGCTCGTCGCCGCGCTGGCGCTCGGGGCGAGCGGCGTGCTGCTGGGAACCCGCTTCGTGGCCACCCGCGAGTCGATGGCGCCCGAGCTCTACAAGAAGCGGGTGCTCGAAAGCGAGAGCGACGCGACGACCGTCACGGACGTGCTCAGCGGCCTCTGGGCCCGGGCGCTCGCGAATCGCTTCACCCGCGAGTACGCCGAGGCCGGCGCCCCGGTGCTCCCGCCCCTCGTCCAGCGAAGCGCCGCCAACGACGTCTACATCGCCGCCCTCAAGCAGGGCGATGCCGAGCACTACCCGATGATGGCCGGCCAGAGCGTCGGCCTGATCCGCGACCTGCCGGGCGCGGGCGAAGTGGTGCAGGCGATCATCCGCGAGGCGCGCGCCGTGCTGCAGGCGCTGCCCGAGCGGGTTCGACAGAGCTAGCGGCGCTTCGCGGCCCGGCTGGACTTCGGCTGTCGCCGGAGCTCGACCGTGGCGCCCCGCACGCGCCCGGCGCAGCGGCGGCAGAAGTACTTGATCTCCACCGGATGCCCGCACTCGGCATGAACCAGGGCCGTCTGCCGGTGAAGATGGCGCGAGCCCCACGCGGCGAGCGCGCCCACGACCACCCCCAGCTCGCGCCCCTTGTCGGTCAGGGCGTACTCGGCCCGCGGCGGATGCTCGGAGTAGAAGCGGCGCGCCACCAGCGCGTGCTCCTCCATGAGCTTCAGACGGTCCGAGAGGATGTTGGGCGGGATGCCGGCCAGGCCCTCCAGGAAGTCCTGAAACCGGCGCGGGCCCCGGAGGAGATCGCGCACCAGCAGGAGGGTCCAGCGGTCGCCCACCACCTCGAGCGACTTCGCGACCGGGCACGCCTGACCGTAGCGCTTGGGCACGCCTCAGCATAGCAAGGTCTTGACACTAAAGCTAGTCACTATATAATTCGTAGTTAGTCGGGATCGATGATCATGGACCCGCGGACCCGCCGGATGCTCGAAGGGCCGATCGCGCCGACCCTGCTCGCGCTGGCCGCGCCCAACGTCGTCATGCTGGTGGCGCAGGTCGCCATCAGCGTGCTCGAGGCGTACTTCGTCGGCTGGCTCGGCGCCGACGCCCTCGCCGGCGTCTCGGTCACCTTCCCGCTGGTCATGCTCATGCAGACGATGTCGGCGGGGGGCATGGGTGGCGGCGTCGCCTCGGCGATCGCCCGGGCGCTCGGGGCGGGACGGGCCGCGGAGGCGAGCCGGCTGGTGGCCCACGCGATCGTCATCGCCCTCACCATGGCGTGCGCGTTCACCGCGCTGGTGCTGGCCGGCGGGCCGGCGATCTACGGCGCCATGGGGGCGCGCGCCGGCGCGCTCGACGCGGCCCTCGCGTACTCGAACGTCATCTTCGCGGGCGCCGCCGCGGTCTGGCTCTTCAACACGCTGGCCAGCGTGGTCCGGGGAACCGGCAACATGCTGCTGCCCGCCGGCGTGGTGCTCGGCGCCAGTCCGATCCTGATGCTCTCGCCCGCTCTGATCTTCGGCTGGGGACCGTTTCCCGCGCTGGGCGTCACCGGCGCCGCGGTGGCCGTCGTCGCCTACTACGGGGCCGGGACTCTCGTGTTCCTCGCCTACCTCGCGGCCGGCCGCAGCGTCGTCCGACTCGGTCTCCGGACGGTCCGCCTCGAGCGCCGCCTGTTCCGCGACATTCTGCGCGTGGGCGCGCCGAGCCTCGTCAACAACGTCCAGACGAACTTGACGGTCGTCCTGCTCACGGCGCTGGTCGGATCCTTCGGCACCTTCGCGCTGGCCGGGTACGGCGTGGGCGTGCGGCTCGAGTACCTCCAGATTCCGCTGGTCTTCGGCTTCGGCTCGGCGCTGGTCACGATGGTCGGCACGAACATCGGCGCGGGGCGGAGCGCGCGCGCCCGCCGCGTCGCCTGGACCGGCGCGGCGCTGGCGGCGGGCGTCACGGAGGCGATCGGGCTGACCGCCGCGCTCTTCCCGTCGCAATGGCTCGGTCTCTTCAGCGCCGAGCCCGAGGTTCTGAGAATCGGCGCGACGTACCTGCGCATCGTCGGGCCGGCCTACGGCTTCTTCGGCCTCGGCCTGGCGCTCTACTTCGCCTCGCAGGGCGCCGGGCGCCTGCTCTGGCCGCTCGTGGCCGGGCTGAGCCGCCTCGTCGTCGCGGCGGGCGGAGGATGGATCGTCCTCCGGCTCCTGGGTCCGAGCCTCGCCTCGATCTTCATCGTGATGGCGCTGGCCCTCGCGCTGTTCGGGACGGTGGTCTCGGTCGCCATGTATCAGGGCGCGTGGCGCCTGCGGAGGGAATCATGAGTGCTCCACGGTCGCGGGCCTGAGGAACCGCTCCGCGGAGACGACGCCAGGGGCCGCGAGGCCGGCGACTCCGCTACAATGGCCTATCCCGTTCCAAGGAGAGGCCAGTGAAGCTCGATGTCGGCATGCTGACCCACGACTTGAAGTCGATCCCCGCGTACGCGCGCAAGGTCGAGGCGCTCGGCTACGATTGCCTCTGGTCCTCCGAGACCCAGCACGATCCCTTCCTGCCGCTCGCCGTCGCCGCCGGCGTCACCTCCACGATCCGGCTGGGGACCGCCATCGCCGTGGCGTTTCCGCGAAGCCCGATGATCCTGGCGCACATCGCGTGGGACCTGCAGAAGGCCTCCGACGGGCGCTTCGTCCTCGGCCTCGGCACCCAGGTCAAGGGTCACAATGAGCGGCGGTTCTCGGTGAAGTTCGAGTCGCCCGGACCGAAGATGCGCGAGATCGTCCTGGCCCTCCGGCACATCTGGGATTGCTGGCAGAACGGGACGAAGCTCAACTTCAAGGGGCAGTTCTACCGCTTCGATCTGATGACGCCGTTCTTCAATCCGGGCCCCATCGCGCATCCGAAGGTGCCGATCTACATCGCCGGCGTCAATCAGTACATGTGCCGCATCGCCGGCGAAGTGTGCGACGGCCTGCACGTGCACCCGTTCAACAGTCCGAAGTACCTGCGCGAGTACGTCAACCCCGCCGTGGAAGAGGGGCTCAAGGCCTCGGGCCGCAAGCGAGCCGACTTCACCTACACCACCGCGAGCTTCGCGGTGATCGGCGACACCGACGAGGAGCTGGCGAAGAACCGGCGATCGGTCAAGCAGCAGATCGCCTTCTACGCCTCGACGCGGACCTACGAGCCCGTGCTCGCCGCCCACGGCTGGCAGGACCTCACGCCGGCGCTCCACCGAAAATCCGTCGAAGGTGACTGGCAGGGCATGGCCGATCTCATCACCGACGAGATGCTCGATACCTTCGCTGTCACCGGGACGTACGAGACGATCGGCCGCCGGCTCAAGGAGCGCTACACCGGGCTCCTCGACAGCACGGCACTCTATCAACCCTACCAGCCGGGGCTCGACGACCCCCGTCTCCCGCGCCTCATCAAGGAATTCAACGCATGATCGACCTTTGCGAGCTCGGAGAGCGACCGCCCCTGGGCGAGGTCCCCACGCGCATGCACGCGTACCTCGTCCGCCAGAATCGCTTCGGCCAGCCGCGCGACGCCTGGCGGCGCGAGGTCATTCCCACGCCGACACTCGGCCCCGACGAGGTGCTGATCTACGTCATGGCCTCGGGCATCAACTACAACAACGTCTGGGCCGCGCTGGGCACCCCGCTCGACGTGATCGCCGAGCGGAAGCGCACCGGCGAGCCCGAGGACTTCCACGCCGGCGGCAGCGACTGCTCGGGGATCGTCTGGGCCCTGGGGCGGGACGTGAAGAACGTCAGGGTCGGCGACGAGGTGGTCGTACACAGCGGCTGGTGGCGTTCCGACGACCCCTGGGTGCGCTCGGGCAAGGACCCGATGCTCGCCGAGAGCACGCGCATCTGGGGCTACCAGACCAACTACGGGAGCTTCTGCCAGTTCGCGCGCTGCCAGGCTCACCAGTGCGTGCCCAAGCCGAAGCGGCTCACCTGGGAAGAGGCGGGCTGCTACCTGCTGTGTGCCTCGACCGCCTACCGGATGCTCATGGGCTGGCCGCCTCACGTGGTCGAGCCCGGCGACGTCGTCCTCGTGTGGGGAGCCGCCGGCGGGCTCGGCAGCATGGCGCTCGAGATCACGCGCGCCGTCGGCGGGCGCGCGGTCGCGATCATTTCCGACGACGCCAAGCGCAAGTTCTGCCAGGAGCACGGCGCCGCGGCGGTCATCAACCGGAGCCAGTTCTCCCACTGGGGAGTCATGCCCAGCACCGAGGACGCGAAGGCGTACGGCGAGTGGGCGAAGGGCGCCCGCGCGTTCGGCAAGGCCATCTGGGACGGGATGGGCGAGCGCGTGAGCCCCAAGCTCGTCTTCGAGCACCCGGGCGAGTCGACGCTACCGACGTCGGTCTTCGTCTGCGCGACCGGCGGCATGGTCGTCATCTGCGCCGGCACCACCGGCTACAACGCGACGATGGATCTCAGGTATCAGTGGATGCGCCAGAAGCGCTTCCAGGGCAGCCACCTCTCCAACGACGTCCAGGCGGCCGCCGTCACGAAGCTCGTCAGCGACGGCAAGGTCGATCCGTGCCTCAGCCACACCTACGTCTTCGACGACATCCCCGAGTGCCACCAGCTGATGCTCGAGAACAAGCACCCGTACGGGAACATGGCGGTCCTCGTCAACGCCCGTCAGCCCGGTCAAGGGGTGTCGTGAAGGGACTCGCGGCGCTGCTGCTCCTGGCCGTGAGCGCCGCTCCGGCGGCCGCGCACCACGGCTGGAGCAGCTACGACTCGACGAAGGAGCTGACACTCGCCGGCACCATCACTGAAGCTGATCTTGCTGGTGGCCGCCGCGCTCAATGCCGCGCTCTTCCATCTCCGGCCGTTCCGGCGGGTCGCCGAGTGGGATCACGGCGCGACCGCGCCTCTCACCGCGCGGTTCGCGGCGGGGTTTTCCCTGGCGCTGTGGACAGGCGTGATCGCTTGCGGGCGGCTCCTCGCCTACTTCTGACGGGACCGGTCAGCCCCCCGCGGCGTCGTCGTAGCCCGGATCGCCCGGGTTGAGGACGCGCCGCTTGCCCCCCTCGAAGATCACGCGCGGAAGAATGGCCCGGATCTCGCGACCCCGCAGTCGCTCGAGCGCGGCGGCGGCCGAGGGCGCGCCGTCGAAGAGCTCCAGGTTCTTGATGGTCGGATTACGCAGGGACAGCTCGCCCCGGGCGTTCGCATCGAGCGCCGCGCGCGGCGTGAGCCACCGGACCTCGGTGATCTCGCGCTCGTCCGCGACGGCCTCGTGGACCGCCGGCATGTCGGTCGCGAAGAACCGCGTGTCGAAGCGGAGGGGCTGGACCTCGGGCGTGATCCAGTGCGCGAAGTACACCAGCCGATCGGTCGCGAGCGTGAGCCGCTCGGCCCGGATCATGTCCTGGAAGGCTCGGTGATCGCGCTGGCACGCCCCGCGATAGGCCGCGCGACGCTCGTCGTCCAGGCGGGCGGGACGGCCGTCCGCGGCGTAGGCGAAGAGGATCCCCACTTCCTCGAACGTCTCGCGGATGACGCCCACCCAGTGGCCGAGGGCACCGTTCGGCGGCGTCTCGAGGCGGAGGGCACGCGCGGCGCTCGCCGCGTCGAGGCCGCGGCACCACTCGGCGGCGCCGTCGGGCGCGTCGTTCGCTTCGATCTTGCCGCCCGGGAAGACGAAGTCCCCCGCGGCAAACTTGCTCGCGCTGTGGCGACGGATCAGGAGAACCTCGAAGGCCGAGGCCGGACGATCGCGAAGGAGGACGAGAGTGGCAGCCGGGACCGGCGTCACCGGCGGAGGTTTGACGGGCACGAGGTAGTGTGCCACGATGACCGGGCCGCTGTCATTCGCTTCGTGGAGGCGACGTGTCGATGAGCGCTGAAGCGCGCCTCAAGGAACGGAACATCACGCTGCCCAAGACC
>QHSM01000406.1 GCA_003221595.1 Candidatus Rokuibacteriota bacterium
GGATCTGCGGCCGGTAGGAGTAACCTATGCGCGGTCGCGACACCCGCTGGACTGGGTCGATATCAGGCTCGAGTACCGGCTGAACCTCTCCAACCGGAACGTCTTCTCGGACGCGTCGCCCGCGGTGCCCATCATGTCAGGGGACAAGACGAGCCAGCAGGTGACGCTGCAGTTCGTGGTCAATTTCTAGGAGTGGCGGGATGAATGGAATATTCCTCGGGCGCCTTCCGCTCAGCGGAAAGGTCTTCTGCACGCTGTACCTCGTCGGAATCGGCTGTGGCGCCCTGGCGGCTTTCGCCCAGGCCGCCACGGCCGTGGGGCTCAGCCCGGCCGAGGTGCAGGCGAGCCTCGCTCCGGAGATGCCGATGACGCACATGGGCCACGGCCAGATGAGCGGGGAGCGAGAGATCGATCTCGGCCAGATCAGCAAGTCAGCCAAGGTCTGGATCCGCACACCCCTGCTAATCCAGACCAGCCACACTCACCTCTTCGGCATGACACTGATCGCCGGACTGCTCGGGTCCATCTTCCTGTTCTCGTCGCTCGGCGAGGTCAAGAAGACGATCATCCTCGCCATGCCCTTCGTGGGGACCATCCTGGACATCGGAGGAATGTGGCTCACCCGCTTCGTCTGGCCGCCGCTCGGCGCGCTGGTCATCACAGGTGGGAGCCTGTTCGCGCTCGGCTACGTGCTCATCACCGCGCGATCCCTTTACGAAATCTGGCTGCAAAAGGAGCTCTCGGCATGAGCCGCCTCATCGTCCGTCTGTTGGGAGGTGTCGGTCTGGTGGTGCTGGCCGCCGGAATGGTCGCGGCACACGTCACGCCGCCGGTGGTGCTGACGTCGGATCGAGAGGCGGTGGCCGGGCTCCTCAGCGGCTCCCGCCGATTCTTCGTCCGCGAAGTGCGCCTATCATCCCCTGAACGGGAGGCAATCCAGAAGCAGTCGGGCTGGACACCGAGCGAGGATTTCTATCGCTTCTATCTCGGGCGCGACGACCAGGGTGCTCTCGTCGCGGCCACGACGTTCATGACCGAGTACACCATCCACGGCCCGGTGCGGGTGGCCGTCGGGCTCGGTCCGGACGGCAAGGTGAAAGGCGCCCAGGTCGTCGAGCTCACCGAGGAGACGTACCCCTGGGTGAAGCCGCTCATCGACCAGGATTTCGCCCGCGACTACGTTGGCCAGGGCAGTACCGGACGCTACACGCTGACCGACCGGGTCCGGGCGGCCGGCGATTCCATGACCCAGTTCTACGGGCAGGTCATCGTGAGCCTCATTCAGCGGGCGGCGATTCTTTACGACACGACCGTGCTCAAGCGTCCCACCAGCGGGTGATGCCGCGCGCTGATTGACATCGGGTAATTCAGGCGAGCATAGTCGCCGCGAACGCTTGTCGAGGAGGCGGCCATGAGGCGACGGGACGTGCTGCGGCTGGGCGCGGTCGGGACGGGAATCTTCGCCGTGGGCGGGCTCGCGCGTGTCGCCGGCACCCGGGTGATCTTCGGCGCCTCATGAGCCGAAGCGTCTTTCGGGACTACGACCAGGCGACGCTCGACGCCGAGTACAACAACCGCGAGAAGGTGAAGGACAGCGCCGACTGGCTCTCGCGGTACGCGATCGCCAGCGCCGAGACCCGCGCCGCGCTCGAGTGCCGGCTCGATCTCGCGTATGGTCCGCATCCCGGCGAACGGCTCGACGTGTTCCCCGCAGGGGGCCCATCCGCGCCGGTCCACGTCTTCGTTCACGGCGGCTACTGGCAGCGGCTCGACAAATCCGACTCGAGCTTCGTCGCGCGCGCGCTCCAGCCGGCGGGCGCGGCGGTGGTCGTGATCAACTACGCGCTGATCCCGACGGTCGACATGGACGAGCTGGTGCGCCAGTGTCGCGCGTCGATCGTGTGGGTCCATCGCCACGCTCCGTCGTTCGGCGGCGACCCGAACCGGATCTTCGTGTCCGGCCACTCGGCCGGCGGCCATCTCGTCGCGATGCTCATGTCCACCGACTGGAGCGCCTTCGCCGGGCTGCCCGCCGACGTCATCAAGGCCGGCTGCGGCATCAGCGGGCTCTACGACCTCGAGCCGATCCGCCTGTCGTATCTCAACGAGGTCCTGAAACTCACGCCGGAATCGGCGCGGCGGAACGGGCCCGTCCACTGCCCGCCACCGCGCTCGGGCCCCCTCCTGCTCCCGGTCGGCGGCCTCGAAGGCGCCGAGTATCACCGGCAGGGCGAGGAGCTCGCCGCCGTGTGGCGGACCCGCCGGCTCCCGTGCCAGACGATCGACATGCCCGGGCATCACCACTTCTCGATCCTCGCGGAGCTCGAGGATCCGGGCACCACGCTGAGCCGTCTCCTGCTGCGTCAGATGGGCTTCCGCTGAGGCGTAGAATCTCCGGTTGAATGGCCGACTTCCTCCCGTTCGTCCGCCGCTGGTTCGACGCGACGTTCCCGGAGGCCACCCGGCCGCAGCGCGAGGGCTGGGAGGCCATCGCCTCCGGCCGCGATACGCTCATCGTGGCGCCGACGGGCTCGGGAAAGACCCTGGCGGCCTTCCTGTGGGCCCTCGACCACCTCCATCGCCTGGGCCTGGAGCGCCAGCTGGAAGACCGCGTCTACGTCGTTTACGTCTCGCCGCTCCGCGCGCTGAACAACGACATCGAGAAGAACCTGCGCGCTCCCCTGGCCGGCATCCGCGCCGCGGCCGCCGCCGACGGGCTCAAGCCGCCGGAGATCCGCGTCGCCGTGCGCACCGGCGACACGCTGGCGGCCCAGCGCCAGGCCATGACGCGCCGGCCCCCGCACGTCTTGATCACCACGCCCGAGTCGCTCTTCATCCTGCTCACCAGCGAGCGATTCCGCCCGGCGCTCGCCCGCACGCGGTTCCTGATCGTCGACGAGATCCACGCGCTGATGGGATCGAAGCGCGGGGCCCACCTGGCGCTCTCGCTCGAGCGCCTGCAGGCGCTGGTCGAGGCCGACGCCGGTACGCGGCCGCAGCGGATCGGCTGCTCGGCGACCGTGAGCCCCATCGAGTCGGCGCTGGCCTTCCTGACGGGCGCCACGGCCGCCGACGCGGTAGCCGTCGACGCCGGCTTCACGCGCGACCTCGACATCCAGGTCACAGCACCGGTGGACGACTTCCTGACGGCGCCGAGCGACACCATCTGGGAAGCCGCGCTCCAGCAAATCGCCGAGCTGGTCCAGGCCCACCGCACCACGCTGGTCTTCGCGCAGAGCCGGCGGGCGGCCGAGCGGCTCGCGCGCGATCTCAACGATCGGATCCCCGACGGCCGCGTGGCCGCGCACCACGGCTCGCTCTCGCGCCGGGCTCGCCTCGAAGCCGAGAATCGCCTGAAGCAGGGCGAGCTGCGCGCGCTCGTCGCCACCTCGTCGCTCGAGCTCGGCATCGACGTCGGCGCGATCGACCTGGTGGTGCAGCTGCAGTCGCCGCGGAACATCGCCGCCGCCCTTCAGCGCGTGGGCCGCGCCGGTCACCTGCTGAGCCGAACGTCCCGGGGGCGCATCGTCGTGACCAAGGGCGAGGAGCTCGTCGAGGCGGCCGCGGTCGTCCGGTCCATCAAGGAGCGGCAGCTCGATCGCGTCGTGATGCCGGACGCGCCGCTCGACGTGCTCGCCCAGCAGATCGTGGCGGCCGTCGCGGCCGAGTCCCTGACGGTCGACACGCTGCACGCGCGCCTGCGGAACGCGGCGTCCTATCGAAGTCTCGAGCGCGACACGCTCCTGGCGGTCGTCCGCTCGCTCGCCGACCCGCTACCGGCCGAGGTCAAGGGCGCCGCGCCGCGGATTCTGTGGGATCGCGTGAACGACCGGCTGCACGCGCGCCGGGGCAGCCGGTTCCTGGCGCTCACCTCCGGAGGCACCATTCCCGACAACGGCCTCTACGACGTCTTCGTCGCCGAGACCGACCTGAAGGTCGGCACGCTCGACGAGGAGTTCGTGACGGAGAGCCTCCCCGGCGACGTCTTCCTGCTCGGCTCGCACGCGTGGAAGATCGTCAAGGTTCGCGCCGATCGCGTCCTGGTCGAGGACGCCCAGGGTATGTCGCCGACGATTCCGTTCTGGAAGGGCGAGCACCCGTCCCGCTCGTGGGAGCTGGGCCTCGCGGTCGGGCGGCTGCGCCGCGATGCCGCCGAGCGCATCGACACGCCGGAGTTCGAGCAGTGGGCCGCGGAGGTCTGCGGCCTCGACGCGCGGGCGGCCTCGGCGATGCGGGCCTGGCTCGTCAAGGCCGGTGAGGTTCTCGACGGCGTCCCCGACGATCAGGGGATCGTCGTCGAGTCGTTCTCGGACGAGATGGGCGGCCGCCACGCGATGATCCACTCGGTCTTCGGCATGCGCGTCAACGGCGCCTGGGGCATGGTCCTGAAGGAGAAGCTGCGGCGCGCCGGCCTCGTCGCCGAGGCGAGCCACGTGGACGACGGAATTCTCCTGTCGTTCGCGCCGGGCCAGGTCCCGCCGAACCCCGAGAGGCTGGTCACCTTCGTCACGCCCGAGGAGGTCGACACGCTCCTGGGCAAGGCGCTGATCGGCACGCCGCTCTTCGGCACGCGCTTCCGTCAGTGCGCGATCCGTGCGCTCTTCATCCCCCGCATGTATCGCGGCCAGCGGACGCCCGCCTATCTGCAGCGGCTCAAGGCGGACGCGCTCCTCGAGTCGGTCGGCGGCCAGGCCGAGTTCCCGATCGTGGCCGAGACGCTCAGGGAGTGCTTCAACGACGCGCTCGACGTGACGCACCTGCGCCGCATACTCGAGCGTCTGCACGACGGCGAGATGTGGCGGCGGCACGTCGACACGCCGCTGCCGTCGCCCTTCGTCTACCCGCTCCTGCTCGCGTGGGACTGGGCCTATCTGGGGGCGGGCCACGCGGAGGAGCGGCGGAGCGACGCCGTCACCATGCGGAAGGCCTGGTCGGTGGCGCCCGGGCCGCTCCGGCCGGAGCTCGTCGCCGCGGTCGAGGCGGAGCTGCAGAAGACGGCGCCCGATCGCCGCGCGCGAGACGCGAACGAGCTGGCGGGGATCCTCGACGATCTGGGTGACCTGACCGACGACGAGATCGCGGCGCGCGTGGTGGGCGACGGTCCGGCGCTGATCGGCGCGCTCGCCGGGGAACGACGGGTCGTAGCCCTCACCTTCGCGAGCGGGCGGCGAGCGTGGGTTCCCGCGACCGACACGGCGCTCTACGGCGCCCTCGAAACCGCCGACGGGCTCGAGCGCGTCGCGCTGCGGCTCCTGAGAACGCGCGGCCCGGTGACCGCCGTCTGGCTCGCCGAGCGCTACGGTCTCGCCCTCGAGGGCGCGACGGGCGCGCTCGAGCGGCTGACGGCCCGCGGGCTCGTGCGGCAGGGCGCCTTCCTCGCCGAGGTGGCCGCTCCGCAACTCGTCCACATCGCGGTGCTCGACGAGATCCAGCGTCGCCAGGTCCACGCGCGCCGGGTCCCTCGATCCGTGACGTCGGCCGAGCAGTTCTCGGCGTTTCTCCTCCGTCGCCATCACCTCCATCCCGATCACCGCCTCATCGGGCCGCCCGGCGTGCTCGCGGCCCTCGAGCTCTTGCAGGGCGAAGACCTGCCGGTACGCGTCTGGGAGCAGGATCTCCTGCCCGCGCGCGTCGAGAACTACGAGCGGGAATGGCTCGATCGTCTGGGGCTCGCGGGCGAGATGGTCTGGACGGTGTTCGACCGGGCTCCGGGCGAGCGCGGCCGCTCGACTCGCGTGGGCGCCGCGCTTCGCGAGAACGCCGGCTGGCTCCGCGAGGGCACGGCGCCGCCGCCCGAGGTCGACGCGCGCGTCAAGAACGTCCTGCTCCATCTGCAGCTCCGCGGCGCCTCGTTTGCCCAGGACCTGACGCGGGCGACGGGCCTCGCGACGCCCGACGTGCTGGCGGCGCTCTGGGAGCTCTTCTGGGCCGGGCTCGTCACGCCGGACACCTTCAGCGCGATCGTGGCCGGCATGACGCCCGCGCGCCGGCCCTCCGATGCCGGGGACGCTCGCCGCCGCCGCCGCGGCCAGGCCCGCGGCCTGCTGACGCGCCTGCCGGTGGTGGGCCGCTGGAGCGTCCTCGGCGACGAGGAGCGGCTGTCGCCCGAGGAGCGGGACGAAGCGCGCGCCCAGCTCCTCCTGGCGCGCTACGGCATCGTCGCGCGCGAGCTGGCGCGAGGCGACTGGGCCACGCTGCGCCACACACTGCTCCGCATGGAGTACGGCGGCGAGGTGGTCCGGGGCTACTTCGTCCAGGGACTCTCGGGCGAGCAATACGCGCTGGCCGACGCGCTTGGCGACCTCGACGCGCCGGCGCGGCGCGCCGAGCCCCACGTGCTGGTCAACATGATCGATCCGGCGAACCTCTGGGGCCGCGTGTTCGCCCTCTCGCGCCGCGACGGCTCGCGCGTTGCCGCGCCTCGCCTGCCCCAGAACTGGCTCGTCTTCCGCCAGGGTCGCCCGCGCCTCCTCGTGGAAGGCTCCGGACGGGATCTCACGCCGCTGGCGGGCTGGGAAGACGTCGATCTTCCGGGTGTCATCGCCGCGCTCCAGTCGATGATGGAACGTCCCCTCACCCTGCGGCCGGTCCGCCGGCTCGAGGTCACGACGTGGGACGGACATCCGGTGCGCAGCAGCGCCGCCTTCGAGGCGCTCGTGGCCGCCGGCTTCACCGCGGACGGGACGCGTCTGTCCTGGGATGGCTATCCCGGTCCGCGCTCGGTGAGATGAACGGGCGATGAGCGGCAGACTCGGCGGCAAGATCGCGATCGTGACCGGCGCGGGCTCACGCGGCCCCGGCCTGGGGAACGGCAAGGCGGCCGCGATCCTCTTCGCCCGCGAGGGCGCGCGCGTCCTCTGCGTCGACCAGGTGAAGGACCGCGCCGAGGAGACCGCCGGGCTCATCCACGCCGAGGGCGGCGAGGCGCTGGCCCACGCCGCCGACGTCACGCGGGCCGGCGAGTGCGCCGGCATGGTCAGAGCGGCGGTCGAGCGGTGGAGCGGCCTCGACATTCT
>QHSM01000799.1 GCA_003221595.1 Candidatus Rokuibacteriota bacterium
CATGCTGACGATCGTGGCGCGATCCATCGCGACGTTCGGCACGATCTCCTGGTAGTACCTCGCATGCAGCAACACCCGTCCCGGCATCATGAGGCCGAACTTGCCACCGTTGACGCCAGAGAGCCACGACCCATCGTGGTTCACAACCTTGCCATCCTTGTACATATCGACGTCCTCTCCGAAGTAGAAAACGTCGTTGGTTCGCTTGCTGATCGCGAAGTAGTTCCTGGCAACCTCTGACAGCTTGCCGCCCTTGGTCTCTCGCTCCTCGACGACCCGCGTCTCCACACCATCGACCTTCTTTGTCTCGTTCAAGACGGTGATCGTCAGCTGGGAGCCGCCCCCCTCCAGGACGAGGGTGTAGCCTGGCTCCAATATGAAGTAGGGATTGCGCCCGATGGACAGCAGTTCGTCCGGCTCCACCAGGAAGGCGGAGGTCCAGTCGCCCGTCCTGACACACGCCGCGAACGCCACGATCCCCGTCCCGAGGAGGACGGCCAAGGCGAGCCACAGAACTATACGCTTGCGCATGATGAGTCTCTCCTTCGTTTTTGTGTCGTGGGCTTTGCCATCTCGCTGCTCTCAGTCCCAGCTTCTCAAGATGCGCCGGCTCGAGCGCCGCGAGCCTGACCGTGCAACCGTCGAGGCAACCTCACCCCGGCGGGGCGCTGGCCGCCCTTGCCCTTGGCGAGCCGTGGCATCGCCCGCTGCTTGAGCAGCGGCGCGCACAACGCTGCGCCCGCGGCACGCGCGATGAGGGCAAGGGTAGGTCGCGTGGCTTCCTTCATGGCGTGGGCATCCATCAGGCGCTCAGCGGCGGCGGCGGCGAAGTGCTCAGCCAGCGCGCCGACGAGCCGGATCTCCTCCTCGAGGCGCGCCGGAAGCTCCCGGCTGCGTTCGCTCGCGCTGGTTCTCCGCGCTCCCCGAAGAGAGGATCGGATCGGGCGGCCACTGCCCTCGGCACCACGAGACGACTGGAGGGCCGCGCCATTCATCTGCCGTTCAGGTGGTGCTGCTGTATCATCGTGCATGGACTATCACCGCGGTCTGGGCCTCGCTGTCCTCGCTCTGGTGCTCGCGTTCGTGGTGGCGGCGGGGGCCGGCGATGATCACGCTCGTGCCAAGGCGGCGCGCGACGCCGGCGAGATCGTATCGCTCCGGGCGATCCTCGACCGGGTGGAGGCTGAGTTCACGGGATCTCCAGTCGAGATCGAGCTCGATGACGACGACACCGGCCGCTGGATCTACAAAGTCAAGCTGCTGGCGCCGGGTGGGGCGATCGTCAAGCTCGAGTATGATGCCCGCGACGCGCGACTGCTCCGTGCCCAGGGCCGCGGTGCCGACGCCGCGCGTCGGCACCGGCCCAACTGATGCGGATTCTGATCGTCGAGGACGATCCAGTTCTGAGCCGGCAGCTGGCGGACACACTGTCACGCGCCGGCAATGCTGTCGACTGCGCCGGCGATGGCGAGGAGGGACATTTCCTCGGGGAGACCGAGCCCTACAACGCCGTCGTCCTCGATCTGGGCCTGCCGCGGCTGGATGGGATCACCGTGCTCAAGCGGTGGCGAGCGGCCGGCCGGACCATGCCGGTCTTGATCCTGACGGCGCGCGGCAGCTGGGCAGAGAAGGTGCACGGCATCGATGCGGGGGCCGACGACTACCTCGCCAAGCCGTTCCAGACCGAAGAGCTCCTGGCCCGGATCCGCGCCCTGATCCGACGCGCTCACGGGCATGCCACCACCGAGCTGACGTGTGAGGGCGTGACCCTCGACACCCGCTCGGGCAAGGTGACGGTGAACGGCGCCCCCGTCGATCTCTCCGCCCACGAGTATCGGGTGCTCAGTTACTTGATGCATCGCAAGGGCCAGGTTGTCTCGCGTACTGAGCTGGTCGAGCACATCTACGCCCAGGACTTCGACCGCGACTCCAACACCATCGAGGTCTTTGTCGCTCGGCTTCGGCGCAAGCTCGGCGTCAGCGTCATCAGGACGGTCCGCGGCCTCGGGTACCGGCTAGAAGAGCCGGGGTGATCGCTGTCAATTCCCTCCGACTCCGGCTGCTCGTCGGCGCGGTCATCTGGATCTTGCTCGCCTTGGCCGCAGCCGGCACGCTCCTTTCGGCTCTGTTCCGCGCTCACGTCGAACGTCGACTCGAGGCCGAGCTGGCGATCCAGCTCGAGCAAATCGTCGCTGCCCTGGAGCGCCCGGGCACCGGGAAGCTCATGCTGACCCATCAGCCGAGTGACCCACGCTTCCGCAAACCGTATTCGGGGTTCTACTGGCAGGTCGACGGTGTGGAGGGGCCGATCTTCCGCTCGCGGTCGCTGTGGGACGTGGCGCTGCGCCTGCCCCTCGATCCGTCCCCCGACGGGGCGGTCCACCGGCACCGGATCTCCGGCCCCGAGGAGCGGAGGCTGATCGCGCTGGAACGGACCGTCACTCTCACCGATGCTCCCGGGGCCTACCGCGTGGTCGCTGCCACGGCCGAAACGGAGCTGACCGCGGCCGCGGCAGCGTTCACGCGCACGCTGGGTCTCTCCCTGGGCGTCCTGGCCCTGGCTCTGGTCGCCGCCGTGGCGGTCCAGGTGCACGTCGGGCTGAGACCGCTCCACCGGCTCCGCGCCGGCGTTGCCGCGATCCGCGAAGGCCGAATCAAGCGGCTCGAGGGTCCGTTCCCAACCGAGACCCAGCCGCTGGTCGAGGATCTGAACGCGCTTCTTCAACGCAACGAAGAGATCGTCGCCCGCGGCCGCACCCAGGCCGGTAATCTGGCCCACGGCTTGAAGACACCGCTGAGCATCCTGGCCAACGAGGTCGATCGCCTTGCCGCCGACGGCTCGTCCCAGCTTTCCGCCTCGATGCGAGGTCA
>QHSM01000800.1 GCA_003221595.1 Candidatus Rokuibacteriota bacterium
CAGCTGCAGGGCAGCGCCTACGGCGACGCGGTGTGGGCCTTCTCGTTGAAGGGACAGCTCGGGCCGATGTGGCCGCCGCCGGCGCCGCAGACCGTCGCCGGGCCCACCGGACCGATCGTCGCGGGAGCCGACGCGGTCAAGGCGGGTGCGAACAACGTGGAGTACAGCTTCGCGCCGGCGCGCATCCGGATCAAGACCGGTACGACCGTGACCTTCACCAACGTCGGCGATCTGCCCCACTCGGCGACGTCGATGGATCGCGGCAAGTGGGACACGGGCGTCCTCGTCAAAGGCCAGTCGAAGGCCATCACCTTCGCGCAGCCTGGCAACTACTACTACATCTGTCTCCCGCACCCCTGGCAGTACGGCCAGGTCATTGTCGAGTAGCCGGCGGAGTGGCAGTGCGCGCTGCAGGCCGTCGCGGGGCTGGGGCCCCGCCGGCCGAGGCGCGCCTATAACAAGACGGGCGCGCCTGCGCCCGTCCCTCGTCGCCGGGGTGGTCGCGCTGGGGCTTCTCGCCGTCTGCTCGGCCCAGCGCGACCGGCCGGCCGCGCAGCCCGCTCCGCCGGCGGCGGACGGGTTCCAGGTCCTGCTGACGACGTCCGAGCTGGTCGTCGGCCAGAATCGCCTGGCCTTCGCCCTTCAGAAGGACGGACGGCTCCTCGCCGACGCGAAGGCCGTCGTGCGGATCTATTCGATCGACGGCGAGGACGCGCAGCTCGTCGCCGAGACGCCGGCGCGCTATCTCCGGCTCGAGGTCATCGAGCAAGGCAAGCGGATTCACATTCACCCCGACGGCACCCGCCACACGCACGGCGACGCCACGGACGTACAGGGCATCTACGTCGCGCAGGTGACCTTGTCGCGCGCCGGCGCCTGGGGCCTCGAGATCCGGGCGCGGCCCGACGGCGGGCCCGCCGAGGCGGCACGACTGAGCGTGAGCGCCGTGGCGACCTCGCTCACGCCCATGATCGGAACGCCCGCGCCGCGCAGCCGCAACCTCGTCGCCGGCGACGTCAACGAGCTCAAGCAGATCGACTCCAGCGAGCCGCCGGATCCGCGACTGCACCAGACGCGGATCGCGGACGCGATCGCGCAGGCCAGGCCGCAGGTGATCGTGTTCGCGACGCCGCGATACTGCACGAGCCGGGTGTGCGGCCCCGTCGTCGACGTCGTCCGGACGCTGATCCCGGCCTACGGCGATCGAGTCGCCTTCATCCACCAGGAAATCTGGGAAAGCGGATCGCTCCAGAAGCTCTCGCCCACGTTCGAGGAGTGGAATCTCCGCTCCGAGCCGTGGATCTTCGTCGTGGACGGCCGGGGGATCGTCCGGGCCCGGTTCGAGGGCCTCACGACGCGGCGCGAGCTCGAGGCGGCGCTGCGGCTCGTGCTCGCGCCGGCGCCGCGCTAGCTACCCGTCACGGCGTCTTCGGCATCCACGGGTGCACCGGGATGAAGCTGTCGCGGTTGGGCATCTTCACTCGCGGCAGCGTCTCGGCGTTCATCACATCCTGCTCGCCGATGATTCCGTTCACGTTGAGCAGGTACGCGGTGACCGCGTACACTTCGCTGTCCGTCAGCGAGAGCGGCTGCGCAAACGGCATCGCCCGCCGGACGTAGTCGAACACGGTCGTCGCGTACGGCCAGTAGCTGCCGACGGTTCGCACCGGTGTCTTGCTCGCCAGGGTCCCCTGGCCGCCCGCGAGGCGGTCGTTGGGCCCGCCCACACCCTTCTCCCCGTGACAGGCCTGGCACTTCTGGGGCCGCGCGCCCGAGATTCGGCGTCTCGCGGGCCGCCGAGCCCGCGCACCCGGTCACGACGACGACGCAGCCGGCCAGGACGAGCGCCCTACGCGTAAACATTCTTGACCTCGCCATTCGCCTCCACGCGCCAGGCCTGGATCGCGTGGTAGTGGTAGATGACGTTGGCGCCGTGCTGGGCGATCAGCGCGTCTCGAGTCGGCTGCACGCGGCCCGTCTCGTCCGTCGCGCGACTCTTGAGCACGGCCGGCGCGCCGTTCCACTTCCAGGGGATCCGGAATCGCGTCAGCGCGTACGCCAGCACCGGCGCCGACAGGGCGGCCTCGGCCCAGGTCTGCCCGCCGTCGGCCGAGACCTCGACCTTGCCGATCTTGCCGCGCCCCGACCAGGCGATTCCCGACAGCTCGTAGAGCCCCTGCCCCGTCATCTTCAATCCCGGCGCGGGGCGCGTGATGACGGATTTCACCTCCATCGGATACGTGAACAGGAGCGACTTGCCGTCGGTCTGGAGGTCGCTGTACTTCGACGTCTCGTCCTTGGTCATCGTCGGGGTATCCGTGACCTTGATCCGCCGGAGCCACTTCACGCTCATGTTGCCCTCGTAGCCGGGGAGGAAGAGTCGCACGGGATAGCCGTTCTCCGGACGCAGGCGCTCGCCGTTCTGGTAGAGCGCCAGCAGCGCGTCGTCCTTGGCCTTCGCCATCGGGACGCTCCGGCTCATCGCCGCCGCGTCGGCGCCTTCGGCCAGGATCCAGTCCGCGCGCGGGTCGGCGCCCGCTTCTTCCAGCAGGAGTCGCAGCGGAACGCCGGTCCACTCGCTGCAGGACACCAGCCCGTGGGTCTGCCCGCACGTCTGGGCCGGCGGCGTCGCTCCATACATCGCCCCGCTGTTGCCCGAGCACTCGAGGAAGTGGATCCGCGACTCCATCGGATAGCGCGAGAGGGTCGCCATCGTGAAGATCAGCGGGCGCGCGACCATGCCGTGGATCAGGAGCTGATGCTGTGCCGGATCGATGGTGGGCACGCCGTTGTGGTGACGCTCGAAGTGCAGCCCGCTCGGCGTGATGATGCCCTCCAGCGCCTCCAGCGGGGTCCGCGACGCGCCGGCGCCCGTCGTGCCCGGTTGTGAGCGGATGAGCGTGCGCGTGACCTCGCGCTCGAAGCCGGCCGGCGATCCGTACGGGCTCAAGGGAGCCCCGGACATCGTCATGCCCGGCGGAGTCTCGGGCGGCGCGGCCGCGCTCTCGCTGGAGGCGAACGCCATGAATGCCCCCGCGGCGGCCGCCCCTCCCTTCAAGAAGATCCGCCGGTCGAGCAGCCCGTTTCCGGCGGCGGCGCGCGCATCGTTGTCCCGGCGATCATCATGTCCTGGACGCATGGCTCCCTCCCGTCGAGGCGACCTGCGCGCGAGAGTAGCCGCGACGTCCCGGAGGGTCAATAT
>QHSM01000407.1 GCA_003221595.1 Candidatus Rokuibacteriota bacterium
TCGATCGCTACGTGCTCGATCTCTCCGCCGACGCCGACCGGACGTTCGACCGTCGAATCGCCCTGGCCCTCGGCGTCATGCTCGACACCGGCGAGCGCCGCTGATGGCCGGAGCGCCGGAGGTGCCGCTGCGCATCACGCCGGACATGCTCCTCTCACGCCGCGTCGACTTCGAGCGGCGGATGCGGCGCTTTCCGCCCCTGACCGTCGCGATCCTCGCCGTGCTGGTCCTGATCCTGGTCATCGAGCTGCGGGTCGGCGCGCTCGAGTCGCGCGAGGCGATCGTCAAGATGGGCGCCCTGGCGCGGGAGCGGGTGGCCGCCGGCGAGTACTGGCGGCTCATGACCGCCCCGTGGCTCCACGGCAGCGTCGATCACCTCGTCGGCAACGGGATCGCGCTCTTCATCCTGGGCATGGTGTGCGAGTCGGCGTTCGGGCGCGCGCAGTTCGTCGTGCTCTACGTGCTGAGCGGGCTGGCTGGCTCCCTGGTGAGCGTGGCGATGAGCGCCGGGCCGTCGGTGGGCGCCTCCGGCGCGATCTTCGGCCTGCAAGGCGCGGCGATCGTCCTGTTCCGGCTCCACCGCGACCGGCTGCTCGTGCGCGACCGGCGCGTCGGCTTCGTCCTGATCGTCTGGGCGCTCTACACGATCGGCGGCGGCATCATGGAGCCCTTCATCGACAACGGCGCCCACATCGGCGGCGCGCTCGGCGGCGCGCTCATCGCGCGCTACCTCCACCCGGTCGTGCTCTCGCCCATGCCACCGGAGCGCGCGGCTACCGTGCGCCGCTGGCTCTGGCTCGTCGCCGCCTTGCTGGCGGCGGCGCTGATCGGCTGGATTCGCTCCCACGACCGCACGATGTGAACCGCGGCTGCCCCTGGGCCGCGACGAGCCCGAGCCGCGTGAGGTCGGCGGGCCGATCGCCGACCGACAGCGCGAAGAGCGTGTCGCCGTCGAACGCCGTGTGCGGCGGCGACAGGGCACGCGCGAAGCCGAGCATTCCGAGCGAGGCGATCTTCGCGGCTTCCGGCTTGCTGAGGCGGGCGTTGGTGGCGACGACGCCGATGGTCGTGTTCTCGGGCGCGGCGAAGCGCTCGAGGACGCCGCCGGCCGTCAGCGCGCGGGCCGAGTCGATCAGGCGGTGACCGTCGGGCGATTCGCGCGCGCCGGCGATCAGCGCTCCGGTGTCGGGGTCGCGCACGTCGCCGACGGCGTTCACCGCCACGAGGGCGCCGACCACGACGTCGCCGAGCCTCGACGAGGCGCTGCCGATGCCGCCGCGCATCGCCCGGCCGATGCGGTGCACCTTGCCGACGGTGGCCCCGGTCCCGGCGCCGACGTTGCCCTCGGCGACGGGGCCGGGCGCGGCGCTGGCGGCGGCCTGGTAGCCCATCTCCCGCGTGGGCCGCGCGCGGCTGTCGCCGAGGCCGAGGTCGAACAGGAACGCGCCGGGAACGTGCGGCACGACGGTCGGGCCCGCCGCGAAGCCCCGGCCCTGCGCCTCGAGCCAGCGCATCACGCCCCAGATCGCCTCGCCGCCGAAGCGACTGCCGCCGCCGAGGACGACGCCGTTCACCGTCGGTACGAGGTGGCGGGGATCGAGGTAATCGAGCCCGACGACGTCGTTTGCGCCGCCCCGAAGCTCGACGCCGCAGACCGCCGGGCCGTCGCACAGCACGACGGTGACGCCGGTGAGGCCGGCCAGATCGGTCGCGTGGCCGACGCGGATGCCCGGGACGTCGGTGATCAGGGCTTGCGGCTCACGTCGGCGGCGCGCAGCCGTCCGGCGGACACTTCGCCGGCCAGCTCGAGCGCGCGCTGAGCGAGCGCCCGCGCGAGCGGATGACGCAGGGGCGCCGCGTCGCTCTCGGCGAACGCGGCGGCCGCGGCCGACGCGTTCGCGGCCTGCTCGGGCCGGTCGGTCGCGCTGAAGATCCACGCCATCTCCGCGAGACGCCGCGCCCAGCGGCGCCGGGCCTCGGGCGCGAACTCGCGCTCGATCACGCGCGTCAGGATCGCCTCCTGCCGCTCGGCCTTGATCTGGTCGGAGACCACGAGACGGCTCTGGCGCGTCTCCTGGATCTCGAGCGCATCGCTCTGGACGGTCTCCGGGTCGAGGAACCACCCGCCCAGCTCGGGGAGGCCGAGCAGCTCGTCCGAGCGCGCCAGCCGATCGGCGTCCGCGACGGGCGCCGGCGGCGGCTCGGGGGCCGCGACCCCGGTGAAGAACGGTTGCCAGCGCCCGAACGCGGAGGGCGGCGAGGTCCCGCGCTCCCGGTGGATCTGCAGGCTCTCGGCCACCAGGCCGACGGCGCGTGCGGGATCGGTCTGCACCCACGGAAGCTTCTGTGCCGCGCGCAGCGAGGCCAGCTCGGCTTCGAGCCGCCGCTTCGTGATGTCGCCGCCGGCGACCTCGGTGATGCCGACGATGTCGTTGAGAATGAGCGAGCAGAGCAGGCCGCCGCCGTACGGGCCCTCGAACAGGATCCACACCGCGCGCGATCCGCTGCCGTCGATGCCGGAGAGCCAGGCGCGCACGGCGCGCGGGGCGCGACGCTGCACCACCGGCGCCGGCGGCGGCGCGGGCGCCGCCGCGACGCCGCGCTGCGAAAGACGGTAGAGCGCCCGCTTCGCCGCGCGGCGGACGCCGCGCTCCGAAGCGCTCTCGGCGAGCCGGCTCAGCGCCGGAAGGGCGTCGGCGCCGCGGGCGTTCGCGAACGCGCGAAGCCGTTCGTCGAGAGCCTCTTCGGAGAGGCCCCGCAGCGATTCCGGATCGAGGCCGGCGGCCGGATCGGTCATCCGAAGCGGAGCTGGAAGAACGGGTGCTGCGGATGGTCGATGAAGTACACGCGGCGCGTGTAGTCGAGGGCGCCCGCGTAGCGCTCGAATCCGTCGGCGAGCCTCCGGTAGAGCGGCGCCGCGTCGGCGGCGGCGCGCGAGCTGGCGCGGTCGTGCTCCCAGACGAAGTGATACGCGCGCTTGCCCTGGGTGACGTAGTAGCCGATCGACGCCGTGCGCTCGACCCGCTCGCGAAAGATGCCGGTCATGAACAGCGTGAAATCGCCGATGTGCCGGGACACGGCGACCTCGTGCTCCGGCTTGAAGTGCTTCGGATCCTCCCAGACGGTCTCGGCTTCGAGCAGGAGGTCGACGACGGTCTCCAGACGCGGCATGGTCACGCCGCGCGGATAGAGGTTCTCCGTGCGCGCGAAGCGCGTCAGCAGGTCGGCGAGATACGGCGACGCGGGGTCGTTACCGAGCGCCAGGTCGTGGAAGCTCGCCCGCAGCGCCCGATCGAAGAAGCCGCGCAACTCCACAGCCCGGATGATAGCAAATTTGAGAATTTGCTATCATCCGAGAGCCCGATGGCGGACCGGCCGAGCGACAGATTCCCATGGTTTCTCATCGCCGCGAGCGTCCTGCTCGTCCTGGTGATTCTGTACGTGCTCTTCGTCGGCTATCTGCCGGCCAAGCAGCGCATCGCCGGCCTCGAAGCCGAGCTGAAGGACCTCTACCGCCGCGAGGCCGACCTGCAGACGAAGATCGCGCAGCAGGACCAGCGCTACTCGGTTCGCGAGCGCCAGATCTCGGCGCTCACCTCCGAGCGCGACACGCTCATCCGGCGTCTCGAAGAGCTCGAGAGGCTGCTCGGCCGCCCCCCCACTCCGCGCCGCTGACCGCTCCGCTAGAGCAGCGAGACTAGCTGCGCGTTGGTCTCGTGGAGGCCGACGGAGAAGCGGAGGTGGCCGGGAAAGCCCACGCTGGCGCCGTCGCGAACCAGGATCCCGGCCTTCAGCAGTCGCGCGCGGCGCGCCGGGGCGTCGGGGACGGCGACGAGCAGGAAATTCGCGTGCGAGCGCGGGAACCGGTAGCCGCGCCGGGCGAGCTCCGCGCTGAGAAAGGCGCGCTCCTCGAGCACGAGGCGGCGCGTACGTTCCTCGTGCTCCTTGTCCTCCAGCGCCGCCAGCGCGGCGACCTGGCCCAGCCGGTTCACGTTGTACGGGGCGCGGACGCGGTTGAGGCGGTCGATCGTCTCGGCGTTCGCGACCGCGTAGCCGACGCGCAGCCCGGCGAGCCCGGCGATCTTCGAGAAGGTCCGGAGCACGATGAGGCGCGGATAGCGCGCGAGCAGCGCGATGCCGTCGGGATACTCGGCGTCGTCGCAGAAGTCGTGGTACGCCTCGTCCAGCACGACGAGCGGCGGGTCCGTGCCGAGCGCGTCGAGGAAGCCGAGCAGCGCGGAGCGCCGAATGATGGTCGTCGCCGGGTTGTGCGGCGAGCAGAGCATCACCGCCTTCGTGCGGTCGGTGAGCCGGCGCCGTATGTCGGCCAGGTCGGTGTCGTAGGCGGCGAGCGGGCTCGACACGACGCGGGCGCCCGCCAGCGTCGCCCCGATCGCGTAGGGCTCGAAGGAGGGCTCCGGCACGATCACCTCGTCGCCGGGCTCGAACGCCGCCGACGCCACCAGGGCGATCAGCTCGTCGGCGCCGTTGCCGACCACGAACTGGTCGGCGCGAACGCCGAGGTGGTGCGCCAGCGCCTCGCGCAGGGCGGTCGAGCCGCCGTCGGGGTAGAGGTGAATGCGCGCGGCCTCGCGCGCGACGGCGGCGACGGCCCGCGGCGAGGGGCCGAGGGGATTTTCGTTGGCGGAGAGCCGCACGACGTCCGCCCGCCCGAGCTCGGCGGCCAGACTCTCGAGCGGCGGACCCGGATCGTACAGGGGCAGGACGTCGAGGACCGAGCGCCAGAGGCGTCGCACCCGGTCATTCTAGTAAGTCTGCGTCGGATTTGACAGTCTTCGTACCGGATTGCTAGGCTCACATGTCATGTCCGTCGAGCTGTTTCGCCGGGCCCGGCGCGCCGAAGCCAGAGCCGAGCGCGCCGAAGACCGGCGCCGCCTTCGGCTCGAATTCTTCCGGCAGGCGCTCACGCAGGGGTTTGACTCCCTCAAGGTGCGGCACGCGGAGGGCGCGTCGGGACAGGAATCGGTCCGCGCGCACGCCTACCTGATGGACGAGGTCATCTTCTCGCTCACCCGCCTGATCGCCGACGACACCGCTCGCGCCCGGCTGGATGCGACACCGCTGGTGGTCGTGGCGCTCGGCGGCTACGGGCGGCAGGAGCTTCACCCGCTTTCCGACATCGACCTCATGGTGGTGTACGACGGCGAGCTCTCGCCGTACGTCCAGCGGATGATGCAGGAGCTGCTCTACTCCCTGTGGGACCTCGGCCTGCAGGTGGGCCACAGCCTGCGCTCCCTGGACGACTGCGTGGCGATGGCGCGCACCGACTTTCCGAGCCGCACGTCGATGCAGGAGGCGCGATTCCTCTCCGGCGACCGGAGGCTCTTCGCCCGGTTCGGCCGCGTCCTGCGCGAGAACGTGTACCGGCGCGACTTCGCCCAGTTCCTCGAGACGACGCTGAGCGAGCGCGATCAGCGGTACCGGCGCTTCGGCGCCTCGCCCTACATCGGCGAGCCGAACGTCAAGGAGTCAGCCGGGGGGCTGCGGGACGTCCACACCGCGATGTGGCTGGGCGAGGCGAAGTTCGGTGCCCGCACGCTGCGCGAGCTGGCCGACAAGGGGCTCATCACGTCGCGCGAGCAAGCGGCAACCGACGCGGCGCTGACCTTCCTCTGGCGCGTGCGCAACGAGCTGCACTTTTTCTCCGGGCACAAGAACGACGTGCTCGGGCGCGACGTCCAGCCGCGGATCGCGAAGAATCTGGGCTACGAGAACGACGACACCTCGCTCGGCGTCGAGCGGTTCATGCGCGACTATTATCTGCATGCCCGGGTGATCCACCGGGTGTCGCGCCGCCTGATCGCGCGCTGCCAGGAGACGCTGTCGCGGCGGGGCTCGGCCGAGGGCCGGCAGCGCCAGCAGGCGCTGGCCGACGGGCTCGTGTTCTTCGACGGACAGCTCCATCTCGTCGACCGCGACCCCGGCCCGCTCCGCGCCGAGCCGTCGCGCCTCATGAAGGTCTTCTGGCATCTCCATCGCCAGGGCTGCGAGCTGTCGCTCGATCTCGAGCGCGCCGTCGAGGATACGCTCTACCTCGCCGACGGCGCGTTTCAGCGCTCGCCGGTCGTACGCGACCTGTTTCTCGACATCTGCCGGACGTGGGGACGGGCGGCGCAGACGTTCTCGGAGATGCACGAGATCGGGCTGCTGGGACGGTACCTGCCGGAGTTCGGCGCGCTGACGTGCCTGGTCCAGTACGATGTCTATCACAAGTTCTCCGCCGACCAGCACTCGCTGCTCGCCGTCGAGCACCTGGAGGCGCTGGCGCCCGGACAGTCCGCGGAGTCGGAGGGCGCCGCGCAGGTGTTCCACGAGGTGGAAAAGCCCGAGCTGCTCATGCTCGGCATGCTGCTGCACGACGTCGGCAAGGCGAAGGGGCACGGCCACGTCGCCAAGGGCATTCCGCTGATCCGCGAGCTGGTGACGCGCATCGGGCTCGACCCCGACGACGGCGCCGTGGTCGAGTTCCTCGTCGCCCACCATCTGACGCTCTCGCACATCGCGCAGCGTCGCGACATCGACGATCCGAAGACGATCGCCGATCTGGCGGCGACCGCCGGTGACGCCCAGCGCCTGAAGATGCTCTACCTGCTCACGTGGGCGGACATGCGGGCGGTCGGGCCGGGCGTGCTCACGCCCTGGCAGGCATCGATCCTCCACGAGCTCTATCGCCGGGCCCTCGTGCGGCTCACCGGCGGACGGGCCGAGCGCCCCCGCCGCGTGCAGCTCGCCGAGCGGCTGCGGGCAGCCGCCGGCGCCGAGCAGACGGCCCAGACGGTCAAGGCGCACCTGGCGATGATGTCGGACCGCTACGTGGCGACGACCGGGGTGCAAAGAATGGCCGAGCACCTCCGGATGCTCCAGCGCCTCGCCGAAACTCCCGTCGTCACCGAGCTGTTCCATCACATCGACCTGGGCTCCTCCGACCTGGTCGTCGTCACGCGCGATCTGCCGGGGCTCTTCTCGCTGATCGCCGGCACGCTCGCCTCGCAGGGCGTGAACATCATGTCGGCCCAGATCCACACGCGCGGCGACGGGATCGCGATCGATACCTTCCAGGTCAACGAGCCGACCGGCGAGGCGGTCACGTCGCCGGCGACCTGGGTCCGGACGCTCGACGCGCTGCGAGCCGTGCTGACGGGGGACGCGCAGGTCGCGACGCTGCTCGACAAGCGTCGGGCGGCCGGCCGCGCCTCGGCGCGCGCCGGCGGCCCGCCGAAGATCACGCTCGACAACCAGCTCTCGGACGACTACACCGTGCTCGAGGTGAAGTGCCCCGATCGCCTGGGCTTGCTCTACCTGATCACGCGCACGCTCGCGGAGCTCGGGCTGGACATCGCGACGGCGCGGATCGCGACCGAGATCGATCAGGCGGTCGATACCTTCTACGTGCACGACCGCGGGGGACGCAAGATCGAGGACCCCGACGCGCTCGGGCGCGCGCGGGAGGCGCTCGAGCAAGCCCTGATGCAGCCGATCTGACGATGCTCGGCCGTTACCGCGAGTCCGTGCGCACCTGGGTCGAGCCGATCGGGCTCGTGCTCTATCGACGGCTCGGTCTGCGCCCGAATCACCTGACCATCCTCGGCCTCGGCGTGAGCCTCCTGGCGGCGACGGCGTTCTGCACGGGGCGGACGCGCTACGGCGGCGTGCTGCTCATCATGGCCGGTCTCTGCGACTTCCTCGACGGCTCGCTGGCCCGCGCCTCCGGGCCTTGCTCGATCTGCTGGAGCCGGCGCTGTGGGTTCTGGCCGTCCTGTCGAACCTCACGGCGATCCAGCGCATCGCCTTCACCTGGCGGGCGACCCGCGACACCGCGCTCCTTCGGACGCTGCTCCTGACCGTCGCGCTGCTCCTCCCGGGGCTCGCGGTCGCCGGCTCCGAAACGCCGTCGTCGACCGCCGAGCCGTCGACGCCGCCGGCCGCGACGGAGCCCGCGGCACCCGCGGCCACGGTCGAGCCCTTGACGCCGACCGTCCTCGATCCCGCGACGCCGCCCGCCACCGAGCCGGCCATGCCGTCCGCGACCGAGCCCTCGGGACAGCCCGAAGTCCAGCCGGCGGCGCCAGCTGCCATCGAGCCCTCGACGCAGCCCACGGCCGCGCCCGCGCCGTCGTCACTGCCCGCCGCGCCCCCGGCGCCTCCTGCCGCGCAGGGGATCGAGAAGGGCTGGGCGGCAGCCGTGGAAGCCTACCAGCGGGGGGAGGTCGAGCCGCTCATTCGAGAGTTCGGGACCGACGCGGCCCGCGACAGCGTGATCGGCGACTACGTTCGCTACCTTCTGGCCGACGCGCTCGCCCGCGTCGACGATTTCGCCGGCGCCCGGGCGGCGGCTCTGAGCGTGGCCGACAAGTATCCGACGAGCCGGCTGGTGCCGCGCGCCCTGCTCCTCGCCGCGGCGCTGGACTTGCGCGCGGGCCAGGACGGCGCGGCGCAGGGCGACCTGAGCCGGCTGATCGCTGCCTATCCGAGCGCCCCCGAAACGCCGGCGGCGCTGTACCTGCTCGGTCAGTCCGCCGAGGCGCTCGGCAAGTTCGACGTCGCGGCCCAGACCTACCGCGAGCTGCGGATGCTGGCGCCCGCGAGCGGCTACGCCGATGGCGCGAGCGATCGTCTGGTCGCGCTGCAGAGCCAGGGCGTGACCGTCACGCCCCTCACGCCGGCGCAGCGGGCGGACCGCGCCGAGCGGCTCCTGCAGGCCGGGGTGCCGGAGCAGGCGCTGAGCGAAGCCGAGCGCCTGCTCGACGACGTGAAGCAGGGTCCGGTCGCGCTGCGCGCGCTCCGCATCATGGCCGACAGCCAGCGGCGGCTCAACCGCTTCGACGCGGCGGGGCGCACGCTCGGCCTGCTGGCGGACCGCTCGTCGGCCGAGCGACGTCCCGCGCTGCGGCTCGAGCTGGCCCGCGTCCTCGTCCGGACCGGCGATCGGCCGCGGGCTCTCACCACGCTCGACGCTGTCGGCGCCGCGGGCTCCGACGCCGACAAGGCGGAGGCACTGTACCTGAAGGCCCGTGTCCTGGAGGACCAGGCGCGCGAGGCGGAGGCGATCGCCGCGTATCGCCAGGTGGCGGCGAACTATCCGACGCGCGAGGCCGCCGCGGCGTCGCTCTGGCGGCTCGGCTGGCTCGGGTACCTCAAGCGAGACGCGCAGGCCGCTCAGCAGAGCTGGATGCGCCTCGCCGAGCTCGGCGGCGCCGGCACGTACCGATATCCGGCCCTCTACTGGGCCGGGCGCGCGCGGGAGCAGGCCGGCGGCGATGCGCTGAAGCTCTATAGCCGGATCCTCGCCGAGGCGCCGCGCAGCTACTACGGTCTGCTCGCGAGCGCGCGCATGGGGCGCGTCACCGAGGGCGGCGTGACCTCGTCGATCTCGCTGCCGACCGAGCCCCGCGAGGCGATCGCGGCCGACCCCGGATTCGCGCGGGTCGAGATGCTCCGGCGCATCAATCTCGCGGAGGACGCCGCCCAGGAGCTCGAGTACGCCGTCCAGGGCGCGGGCGCGGATCCGATCCGCCTCTACGGCCTCGCGGGCGCCTACGTCGAGGCGGAGCGCTATCACATGGCGCTCCGGATCATGCGGCGCCACTTCCAGCCGGCGGCCGCGACCGGCGATCCGGCGCTGCCGCGCGCCTTCTGGCAGATCTACTATCCCTGGGGCTGGCGCGACGACGTGCTGGCGGCGTCGCAGGGCGTCAAGCTCGATCCCTACCTGGTCGCGGCAGTCGTGCGCGAGGAGTCCAGCTACTACCCGCGCGCCCTGTCGCGCGCGGGCGCGCGCGGGCTCATGCAGCTCATGCCGACGACGGCGCGGCTCTTGGCTCCGGCCGGCGATCTCGACGACCCCGCGTTCAACATCCAGCTCGGCACCCGCTTCCTGGCCGGCCTGCTGCGCGAGTTCAACGACCCGCGGCTCGCGCTGGCCGCCTACAACGCGGGGTCCAATCGCGTGCGGCAATGGTGGGCGGCGCGCCGGAGCGACGACATCGAGGTGTTCGTCGAGCAGATCCCATTCGACGAGACGCGGCTCTACGTGAAGCGGATCGTCATCTCCTGGGACGAGTACCGCCGGATCTACGCCGGCCCCTGATCCTCACTCCGGGAGAGCTGGACTCGCCGTCGTGAAGCGCTGGGCCCTGTCGGTGCCGCTCGACGGCTTCACGCTGGCCGAGCACGCTGAGATCGCGCGCGAGGCCGAGCGGCTCGGCTACACGGACGCCTGGTCGCTCGAAGCCGACGGCGTGGACTGCTTCGTGCCGCTGGCGGTCGTCGGCACGGCGACCTCCATGCGCCTGGGCACGGCGATCGCCAATGTCTTCACGCGCGGCCCGGCGACGCTCGCGATGTGCGCCGCCGGCGTCGCCGAGGTCGCGCCGGGCCGCTTCTGCCTCGGGATCGGCGCGGGCTCCCAGCCGATCGTCGAATCGTGGAACGGCGACGTGTTCGCGCGTCCGGCGACCCGCGTTCGCGAGACGACACAGTTTCTGAGGCAGGCGCTGGCGGGGGAGCGCGTGGTCTTCCGGGGCGAGACGTTCTCGGTCAATGGTTTCCGCTTGAGCCGCGCGCCCGCGCGCCCGGTTCCCATCTACGTCGCCGCGCTGCGGCCGGGCATGCTGCGGGTCGCGGGCGAAGTGGGGGACGGCGTGATCCTCAACTGGCTCTCGGCGAGCGACGTCCCGCGATCGGTCCAGGTCGTCCGCGAGGCCGCGGCCCGCGCCGGTCGCGATCCGGCCGCCGTCGAGATCACCGCGCGTCTGCTCATCAACGTCGATCCCCCGAGCCCGGCTTCGGACCTGGTGGTGCGCCGGCACGTCACGGCCTACCTCAACGTTCCGGTCTACCAGGCGTTCCAGGCGTGGCTCGGCCGCGGCGAGGCGCTCGAGCCGATGTGGAGCGCGTGGCGGCGCGGTGACCGCCGGGCCGCCGTGTCCGCGGTGCCGGAGAACGTGATGAACGATCTGAT
>QHSM01000409.1 GCA_003221595.1 Candidatus Rokuibacteriota bacterium
TCGGCGAGCTGCAGTGGGAGACCGACCGGGCACGGTTCCTCGGCCGCGGGCGCGGGATCCGGACACCCGCGGCGGTGATCGACGGCCAGCCCCTCTCCGGCACGACCGGCGCGGTGCTCGATCCGATCGTGAGCCTGCGACGCCGCGTGCGAGTGCCGCCGGGGGATACCGTACGCGTCACCTTCTCGACGCTCGTCGCACCGTCGCGCCCCGAGGCGCTTGGCCTCGCCGAGAAATATCGCGATCCGTCGACGTTCGACCGCGCTGCGACGCTGGCATGGACGCAGGCGCAAGTTCAACAGCACCACCTCGGCATAGGCCCGGATGAGGCCCATCTCTTCCAAAGCCTCGCCAGTCGCGTTCTCTACTCGGATCGGACGCTGCGGCCCCCCGCGGCGGTACTCGCACGTCAGACGGCAGGCCCGGAGGCGTTGTGGGCGCACGGGATATCAGGAGACCTCCCGATCGTGCTCGTTCAGGTCGAGGAGTCCGAGGACGTGGGCATCGTGCGGCAGTTGCTCCGCGCGCACGAGTATTGGCGAATGAAACAGCTCGCCGTCGATCTCGTGATCTTGAATGATCATGCGCCGTCCTATGTTCAGGATCTGCAGGTGCTGCTGGAGACACTTCTCCGCACGAGCCAGTCGGCACGGCCTCACGATGGTCACGAGCCACAAGGAAACGTGTATATCGTGCGGGCGGACCGCCTCACCGCGGCGCAACGTGAGGTGCTCCAGTCCGCGGCCCGCGCGGTGCTGTCGAGCTGGCGCGGGACACTGACCGAGCAGGTGGCGCGGGCGCAGCGACCCGACGCGGCTCCGCTCGCTCTTCCACGGCGGGCGGCGGCGCGGCCGCCGGGGCCCGAGGCCCTGGCGCCGGGTCGTCCGGATCTCGAGTTCTACAACGGGCTCGGCCGCTTCGCGGAGGATGGATGCGAGTACGTGACGGTCCTCGGCGAGGGAGGATGGACGCCGTCGCCGTGGATCAACGTGATCGCCAATCCGGGCTTCGGTTTCCAGGTCTCCGAGTCGGGCTCGGGGTACACGTGGTCGGTCAATAGCCGCGAGAACCAGCTCACCGCTTGGTCGAACGATCCGGTCAGCGATCCGCCGGGCGAGACCATCTACGTCCGGGACGAGGAGACTGGGAATCTGTGGGGGCCGACGGCGCTCCCGATGCGCGAGGACGCCTCGCCCTACGTCATCCGCCATGGTCAGGGTTACACGAAGTTCGAACACGTCTCGCACGGTATCTCGCTCGAACTGCTGCAGCTGGTGCCGCTCGACGACTCCATCAAGATCTCGCGTCTCACTCTGACGAACGAGTCCGGACGGCCCCGGCGGCTGTCCGTGACCGCCTACGTCGAGTGGGTCCTTGGCGTGTCGCGGCCTGCCGCCGCGCCGTTCGTCGTCACCGAGATCGACGAGAAGACGGGCGCGATGTTCGCGCGTAACGCGTGGAGGCGCGAGTTCGGCGCGCGTGTCGCATTTGCCGATCTCGGCGGGACCCAAACGGCGTGGACCGCCGACCGGGCGGAGTTTCTCGGACGCAACGGCTCGCTGGATCATCCGGCGGCGCTCGCGACATCACATCGGCTCTCGGGAAGGGTCGGCGCCGGTCTCGATCCGTGCTCGGCGCTTCAGGCGACGATCGAGCTACCAGCGGGAGGCCGCGCCGAGGTCGTGTTCTTCCTGGGCGAGGCAGAGAGTCCGGAGCAGGCGAGGGAGCTGATCGTTCGCTACCGGACTCGTGACGTGGCGGCGGTCCTGCGGGCGGTCGGCGAGCGCTGGGGCGAACTGCTCGGCACGGTGCAGGTCAGGACGCCGGACCGCTCCCTGGACATCCTGCTCAACCGCTGGCTGCTGTACCAGACGCTGACCTGTCGCATATGGGCGCGGTCGGCGTTCTATCAGGCCGGCGGCGCGTACGGGTTTCGCGATCAGCTCCAAGACGTGATGGCCCTCGCGGTGGCGGAGCCCGCGCTGGCTCGGCGGCACGTGCTGCGCGCGGCGGCTCGGCAATTCGGCGACGGCGACGTCCAGCACTGGTGGCATCCGCCCAGCGGCCGCGGCGTCCGAACCCGGATCTCCGATGACCTGCTCTGGCTGCCGTACGTCGTCAGCCGTTATATCGAGGTCGTCGGCGATGGTGCCATCCTCGACGAGGTCGTCCCCTACCTCGAAGGAGCCAAGCTCGCCGTCGGACAGAGCGAGTCGTACTTCGAGCCCCGCGCCTCCGACGAGCGAGGCACGCTCTTCGAGCACTGTGCGCGCGCGCTCGACCACAGCTTGACGTGCGGAGCGCACGGCTTGCCGCTGATGGGCACGGGAGATTGGAACGACGGGATGAACGAGGTGGGCGCCGGAGGAAAGGGCGAGAGCGTCTGGCTCGGGTGGTTCCTTCACGCCGTTCTGTCCGAATGGGCTGACCTGGCCGACGCTCGCGATGAGGGCAAGCGCGCCGAGCGGTGGCGCGCGTATGTGAGCGCTCTGAAGGAGTCCCTCGAACGGGAAGCGTGGGATGGCGGCTGGTATCGGCGCGCCTACTTCGACGATGGGACCCCGCTCGGCGCCGCCGGCAACGACGCATGCCGCATCGATTCGATCGCCCAGTCCTGGAGCGTCATCTCGGCGGCGGGCGACCCGGTACGCCGTGAGCGCGCCATGGCGGCCGTCGACGAACACCTCGTGCGTCGCGCCGACGGCGTCATCCTGCTCCTGACACCACCATTCGGCGACACGTCCCTGGAGCCCGGCTACATCAAGGGGTATGTGCCTGGCGTCCGAGAGAATGGCGGGCAGTACACGCATGCGGCCATCTGGTCGGCGATCGCTTTCGCGGCGCTCGGTAACGGGGATAAAGCCGCCGAGCTCTTTGCGATGTTGAATCCGATCAACCATGCCATCACCCCAACGGGTGTCCACCGCTACAAGGTCGAGCCGTACGTCGTGGCGGCGGACGTCTATACCGAGGCGCCGCACATCGGCCGTGGGGGATGGACGTGGTATACGGGGTCAGCGGGGTGGATGTATCGCGCCGGGCTCGAGTCGATCCTCGGGTTTCGGCTCCGCGGCACGCAGCTCGTGATCGACCCATGTATCCCGTGCGCGTGGCGCGGCTTCGAGCTGGTGTTCCGCTATCGCTCCGCGCGGTATGATCTCGTCGTCGAGAACCCTCGAGGTGTGTCGCGGGGAGTGTCGTCAGTAGAGGTCGATGGCGTCTCCCTCGCAGGCGATCTCAGCATCCGGCTCGTCGATGACCGGAAGGCACATCACGTCCAAATCGTCCTCGGCTGACCGTAGCCGGCGCTAGCTCATGTTCCACAGGGCGCATACCGCCCTATCACGCCACCATCGAGCGTCATCGACTCGCCCGCTCTTGGCGGCCCGACTTGCCTGACCTACCATCCACAGCATCTGCGATCGCGCCGCGTCCCGCTGGGTCGTCTGCGGGCTCCGCCGTCCGGTCCCCACGGTGACGACGTTTGTCTCTTTATCGGTGTCTTCGATGCTCGCGATCCGGCCCGTTATGGATTCAACGATGGCTTTGGTTATCTTCAGCCATAGAGAATCCCTCCCCATCGGCCGTAGTCTCACGGTGTCTCCCCAGTCGAGCGCACGACCATGGCGAAAATCATGGCTCTGTCTCCTGTTGTCGCACTCCGGCTCCCCGCGGATATCGCGCATTGCCTATATCATATATATCTTGTATATTAAATAAGTCATAGCAATCAGACACCTGGGGATGGAGGATGGCATGCTCAGATGCCTAACCTGCCGGCGAGAGCTCAAGGATGAAGCGCAGAAATTCTGCAACGAGTGCAACCGGGGCTACGGCAAGAAGCCGGGTCAGGGCACACCTGCGTCACCGGGAAGAACTGCAGCGCGAAGACGACGCCGGCGCGCACGTTAGCCGGCACGCCGACCCGTCGGTGGCGAGCCGCTGAGCCTGCGGCGTCTCACGTCGTGTCGCCGTTTCGATTCGGAAACATCGTTGACCCTTTCGAGGAGGAGCTGTCGTGGTGAGAGAACTCAGGTGCGCCGATCTCATGCCCGGCTGCAACTTCGTGGCGCAAGGCAAAGATGACAGCGAGGTCATGAAGAAGACGGCCGAGCACGCCAAGAGCGTGCACAAGATGATAGCGATTGCGATGGATGTCGAGAAGAAGGCGCGAGCGTCGATTCGGGATGCCGCCCCCGCGGCTACTTGAACGCCGGCATCACCTCGTGGGTGAGCAGGCGCAGGCTCCGCGTCTCCAGCTCCAGCGGGATGCGCCCGCCCGGATTCAGCTCGGCGATGATTCCGTCCAGTCCCAGCTCCTCCCGGAGCTCGGTCAGGCGATCGATCACGCCGGCCGCGGTGCCGAAGGCGACCTTCCGGGCGAGGACGTCGTCGTACGAGAGATTGGCCATGCGCTCGGCGAGCGCGCGGCGGCGATCGGCGGGTCCGGCGCCGGCGCGGCCGACCACCGCGCGCGCCAGCTCGGTCTGGCGCCCGAAGAAGTGCGTGAGACTCGCGCGAGGCTCGTCGATCGCGCCCTGCTCCGTCGGCGAAACGTAGACCGGGATCCGTAGATATACGCTCGGCTTGCCGGCGTGGCCCGCCTCGCGCCACGCTTGCCGGTACAGGGCCAGGTGCGCGCGCAGATCGGGGATCTCGGCGGCGCGCAGCCCGACGAAGATGGACAGGCCCATCTTGCCGACCGCCGGGAACGTCTCCTCGGTGTTGGCGGCCATCCGGATGGGCGGATGCGGCGTCTGGAACGGGCGCGGCGCGACCGTCGTGTTCTGAAACCGGTAGAACTCGCCCTCGTAGCTGAACGGCTCGCCCTTCCAGGCCTCCCGGATGATCTCGAGCGCCTCGCGGAACCGCGCCTGACTCTCGCCGTACGCGATGCCGTAGCTGTCGTACGAGCGGGCGACGCCGCTGCGGCCGATCCCGAACTCGAGCCGGCCCTCGCTGATGTGATCGAGCGTCGCGATCTCCTCGGCGATGCGCAGCGGATGGTTGAGCGGGAGCACGGTGACGGCCGTTCCCACCCGGAGGCGCCGGGTCCTGGTCGCGATCGAGCTGGCGACCTGGAGGGACGCCGAGATCACCGAGCGGTTCGGCGTGAAGTGGATCTCCCCGAGCCAGACGCAGTCGAGGCCCCAGTCCTCGGCGCGCTGAGCCAGCTCGAAGGCGTCCCGGAACGCCGAGACCTGGTTCGCTCCGTAGCGCATCTCCTCGACGAAGATCCCGAAATGCATGACTGTTGGCCTCCTCGAACGCGCGCTGCGCGGCCCCGCGGCGCCCGTCATACTCGCCCGGCGCCGTCGGTTCCGTCAAGAGCTTGACACCGGGACGCCACTGTGAAGAATGGCCCGCACAAAGGAGAAACGATGCCGACACGAACCCTGCTATCTCTGGCGCTCGGCGCCCTTCTGGTCGCCGGGGCCGCGTTCGACACGAGCGCCGCCGACAAGGATACGCTCGTCATCGCGCTCGACACGCTGGGCGCCCAGGTCATGGACCCGATCATGGACACGCGCGCCCCGCACGCCCACTATCACGCGCCCATCTGGGACTCGCTGGTGGGATTCGACCTCGAGAACGGCGGCATCGGCCCCGGCGTCGCCGAGCGCTGGGAGCAGGCCGCCGACGGCAAGAGCTGGACCTTCTATCTGCGCAAGGGGCTGCGCTTTCACAACGGCGATCCGGTCACCGCGCAGGACGTGAAGTTCAGCCTCGAGCGCGTCATGTCGCCCGAGTCGATCTCCTCGGGCGCCGCGGCGCTCCGGCGCGCGGTCGATCGGATCGAGGCGGTGGACGACCTCACGGTGCGCGTCTACACCAAGGGCGTCATCCCGCAATTCGCGGCGAGCCTCTCGCGGGCCGTCTTCATGGAAGGCTCGGTCATGCCGAAGAAGTACGTCGAGACGGTCGGCGCCAAGGGATTCCGCGACAAGCCGGTCGGCAGCGGCCCGTGGAAGTTCGTCCGCAGCGTCCCCGGTGACCGCATCGAGTACGAGGCCGTCACGTACCCGCACTGGCGGGGCACGCCGCAGTTCAAGCGGCTGACGCTCCTGCTGGTGCCCGAGCAGAGCACGCGTCTGGCCATGGTCCGGACCGGCGAGGCCGCGATCGCCAGCATCGGCCCCGAGGCGGTCAAGGAGGCCCGCGCCGGCGGGATGAAGGTCGTCAGCGTGCCGGGCACGATGCAGGCCGTCTATCAGTTCTGGGGGCTTTACAGGCCCGAGGCGAAGTCGTCACCGCTCAACGACGTTCGCGTGCGCGAGGCGCTGTCGCTCGCCATCGACCGGCAACAGGTCATCGATCACGTCATGGGCAAGGAAGCGCGTTGGCCGATGCCGTTCGCGTCGTTCAAGTACTCGAGCGACATGACCGTGCCCCGCTGGGAGGACTGGTCCCGGACCGCGCTGCGCTACGATCCCACTCGGGCCAAGCACTGGGAGAAGATCGGGGTCAAGGTGGAGATGAAGACCGTCGAGTGGGGCGCCTTCGATCCCATGGCGCGCGGTGAGCAGAAGGGGCTCGTCGGAACGGCCTCGATGTATCGGACCGCCGGACGGCCGGAGCCGATCCCGCGTTACGCGACGGCGTTCGTCTCCAAGGGCGTGCAGCATCTGTTCGGCGATCCGCAGAGCTGCCCGGCGCTATGCCAGGACGCCGACAAGGCTTACGAGGCGATCGTCGCCGAGCGGGACGACGCGAAGCGTACGGCGG
>QHSM01000408.1 GCA_003221595.1 Candidatus Rokuibacteriota bacterium
GACGGCCGGCTCTGGATATAGCCGCTGGCGCGATCTCGCGGTCACGCGGTGGCGGGAAGACGTCACGCGCGATGCATGGGGCACGTACGTGTTCCTTCGCGATATCGAGAGTGGGGAGAGCTGGTCGGCCGGTTACCAGCCGCGCGGCGGAGCGCCGGACAGTTACGAGGTCACGTTCTCCGAGGATCGGATGGAGATCGTCCGACGCGATGGCGCCATCGGGACCACGCTCCAGGTGATCGTGTCGCCGGAGGACG
>QHSM01000410.1 GCA_003221595.1 Candidatus Rokuibacteriota bacterium
TCGCCGCGACGGCGGTGGCCGTGTGGAACGGCGCGGCCCTGATCCGGACCCACGATGTCGCTGAGACCCTCGACGCGGTTCGCGTCGCCGAACGCGTCCGCGGGGCATCCGCCGCCCTATAATGGACGGAGTGCGAGCTGCCGTGGCGAATCCACCGACGATCCGATGACCCGCCTCTTCGGTACCGACGGTATCCGGGGCGTGGCGAACGACGAGCCGCTCACGCCGGAGCTGGCGTTCCGGGTGGCCCGCCAGCTGGTCGCGACGCTCCAGTTCGACCACGGCGTCGATCGAGTGCGCCTGGTGATTGGACGCGACACGCGCCTCTCGGGCCCCCTCCTGGAGGCGGCGCTGACCGCGGGCGCCATGTCCGCCGGCGCCGACTGCTACGCCGTGGGCGTCCTGCCCACGCCGGGCATCGCGCTGCTCACGCGCCGTCTCGAGGCCCACGGCGGCATCGTGCTCAGCGCCTCGCACAATCCGTTCGAGGACAACGGCATCAAGATCTTCTCGTCGGAGGGCACCAAGTTCCCGGACGCGTGGGAGGCCGAGATCGAGCAGCGGCTCGACGGCCCGGACAAGGCGCCCCGCGCCCGCGGCGCCCAGATCGGCGAGCTCGTGAGCTTCGACCGCGCCGAGAGCATGTACGTCGACTTCCTGTGCGCCTGCTTTCCGCTCGACCTCGGCCGCCTCACGATCGCCCTCGACTGCGCCCACGGCGCGACCTACCGCGTCGCGCCGCGCGTCTTCCGGCGCCTCGGCGCCCGGGTGCTCACGATCGGTGTGCGGCCCGACGGCACCAACATCAACGCCCGATGCGGCGCGCTCCATCCCGAGAATCTGCAGCGGAAGGTCCGCGCCAGCAAGGCGTCGGTCGGCTTCGCATTCGACGGCGACGGCGACCGCCTCATCTCGGTCGACCACACCGGCGAGATCCGCGACGGGGACTACGCCCTCGCGATCGCCGGGCGCCACCTGGCCTCGCGCCAGCGGCTCAAGCAGAACATCGTGGTCACCACGGTCATGGCCAATCTGGGCCTCGACCAGGCCCTGGAGGCCGCGGGGATCCGCGTGGTCAAGACGCAGGTCGGCGACCGCAACGTGTTCGAGGAAATGCAGCGTCTGGGCGCTAATCTCGGGGGCGAGCAGTCGGGGCATCTCTTGTTCCTCGATCACGCCCCCGCCGGCGACGGGATCCTCTCGGCGCTCGCGCTGCTCTCCGTGGCCGCCGAGACGGGCGAGCCGCTTGCGGCACTGGCCGCGGTCCTGCGCAAGTTTCCCCAGGTGCTGGTCAATGTGCCCGTGCGATCGAAGCCGCCGATCGACTCGATCGCCGGCGTCGCCGAGCGCGTGGCGGCCTTCGAGCGCGAGATGGACGGGCGCGGGCGCGTCCTCATCCGGTACTCCGGCACCGAGCCGCTGGCGCGCGTCATGATCGAAGGCGCGGACGGCGACCGGATCCGCGCGATGGCCGACGACCTCGCCGGGCTCATCGGCGCGCAGCTCGGCGCGCCGTGACGATCGCCGGCATCGGGGTCGACCTGGTCAGCATCCCGCGGATGCGCGAGATGATCGACCGCTGGCAGGATCGCTTCCTGCGCCGCGTCTTCACCGAGGGAGAGATCGCCTACTGTCGCGCGCGGTCCGACCCGGCGCCGCACTTCGCGGCGCGGTTCGCCGCCAAGGAGGCGGGATTCAAGGCGCTGGGCACGGGGCTGCAGCTCGGCGTCCGCTGGCGCGAGCTCGAGGTGCGCCGCGAGCGCACGCAGGCCCCGACCCTGGTCCTGTCGGGCCGGTCGCGGGAGATCGGATTGGGGAAGGGCGGCAGCCGGATGCTGCTCTCCCTGACGCACGAAGGGGACTATGCGCTCGCGCAGGCGATGCTGGTGGACGATTAGCGTGGCGATCGCCTCCGCGCTCCTGTCCGGCTGTGTGCCGAAGGCCACCGTCTCGGAGCTCGAGGGCGTGCCCGGCCGGCTCTCCGGTACGATCGGCCGCCCCGGGGTCGTGGTGGCGGCGCCCCACGGAATCTCCGACGCGCGCACCGCGGACATTGCCGCAGAGCTCGGCCGCCGCACGGGGTTCGGCGTCGTCATCGCGACCGGCTTCAACATCGAGCCGGACACGCGCGAGCGCGCCGGGCGCCGGTACGAGGTGAACCGGCCGCTCGAGGGTATGCCGGGCCGTCCGCCGTCTGAGGAGGTCGCCACCGAAGGCGCCCGGCGGGTGTACGAGGCGTACGAGCGACGCGTGCGCGAGGTCGCGCAGGGGCCGATCGTCTTTTACGCCGAGATCCACGGCAACAGCCATCCCGACGCGGCGAACCGGATCGAGATCGCCACCGTCGGCGTCGATCGGGCCGAGGCCGAGCGGCTGCGCACGCTCTGCGAGCTGATCCGCGACGCGCATCTGCGCGCCGACCGCGAGGCGCCGCGGCTCCAGATTCTCGTCGAGCCGGCCGACACCATCCGCTACGCCGCGACCGGCGCCAAGCGCGCGGGCATTCTCCGGCTCCCGCGGCAGGCCTTGCACATCGAGCTTCCCAGGGCCGCGCGCGTCGAGTGGCGGGAGACGTACACGGCGATCCTCGCCGACTTCCTGGTCCAGGCGTTCCCGCTCCCACCCGGACCCTAGCCGCCGTGCTGGGCGTCTTCACCGCCGACGAGATGCGGCGGCTCGACCGGCGCGCGATCGCCGAGCTTGGAATCCCCGGCGCCACCCTCATGGAGAACGCCGGTCGCGGTGCCGCCGAGGCCATCGCGGCCGCGCTCCCCGCGCTCGGCGCCCCCCGTCGCGGCGCCCGCGTCGTCGTCGTGTGCGGCAAGGGCGGCAACGGCGGCGACGGATTCGTCGTCGCACGCTGGCTCAAGCGCCGGGGCGCCGCGCCGTCCGTGGTGCTCGCGAGCCCCGCGACCGAGGTCGGCGGCGACGCCCGGCTCAAGCTGGAGGCCCTGCGCCCCACCGGCATTCGCCCCCTGCGGTTCGAGGACGACCGGGCGATCGCCGCCCTGCTGGCGCGTGCGCACGTCGTGGTTGACGCGCTCCTCGGCACCGGCTCGCGAGGGGCGCCCGGTGGCGAGGTCGCGCGCGCGATCGAGCTGATCAATGCCAGCGGACGGCCCGTCGTCGCGCTCGACATTCCCTCGGGGCTGCCCGCCGACGGCGGCGCGCCCGCCGGGCTTGCGATCCGGGCGGTCATGACCCTGACGTTCGGCGGGCTCAAGCGCGGCTTGCTCGCGGCGCCCGGCGACGAGCTGGCCGGGCGCGTGAGCGTGATCCCGATCGGCGTTCCGGAGGCCGAGGTCGCCCGCGGCGTCACGACGTTTCTCCTCGAGGCGCACGACGTCGCCCCGCGCTTTCCGCCGCGGGCCCGCGCGGCGCACAAGGGGACCTACGGCCATCTGCTCCTGGTGGCGGGCTCGCTGGGCAAGACCGGCGCGGCTGCGCTCGGGGCCGCCGCGGCGATGCGCAGCGGGAGCGGGCTCGTCACGGTCGCCACGCCCGCGAGCCAGCAGCCGATCGTCGCCGGCCACGTGCTCGAGGCGATGACCGAGCCGTTGCCGGAGACGTCCGCCCGCACGCTCGCGCTGAAGGCCCGGGAGGTTATCGCCGAGCTTGCGGCGCCGCGCGACGCCGTCGCCATCGGTCCCGGCCTCGGCCTCGAGGAGGAGACCCGACAGGTCGTGCGCAGCCTGGTCCAGGAGCTCGACAAGCCGATGGCCGTCGATGCCGACGCGCTGACCGCGCTCGCCGGCCACCTCGAGCTGCTGCGCGCCGCGCCGTCGGCGCGCTGCCTCACGCCGCATCCGGGAGAGATGGCCCGGATGCTCGGTGTCGGCGTGGGCGAGATCCAGCGCGATCGAATCGAGACGGCGCGCGCGTTCGCGACCCGCTACCGAGCCCACGTCGTCCTCAAGGGCTCGCGCAGCGTGATCGGCGTGCCGGACGGGCGCGTCTTCGTGAACCCGACGGGGAATCCCGGGATGGCGAGCGGCGGGACCGGCGACGTCCTCACGGGCATGCTGGGCGCGTTCCTGGCGCGCGGCCTGGACGCCGAGGCCGCGCTGCAGTCGAGCGTGTACCTGCACGGGAGCGCCGGGGACATCGCGGCCGAGCGTGTCGGTGAGGAATCGCTGATCGCGCGCGACGTCATCGCGGCGATTCCGGAGGCGTTCAAGAGGCTCGGTGGCGCCCGAGACTGAGATCGTCACCGCCCGCGCCGAGGAGACCGAGGCCGCCGGCGAGCGTCTGGGCCGGAGCCTCGCCGCGGGCGCCGTCGTCGCGCTCACCGGCGAGCTCGGCGCGGGAAAGACCTGCTTCGTGCAGGGGCTCGTGCGCGGGCTCGGCGCCACCGTGCGCGCGACGAGTCCGACGTTCGTGCTCGTCAACCAGTATCAGGGGCGGGTGCCCGTCCATCACGTCGACGCCTACCGCACCGACAGCCTGACCGAGCTGATCGACCTCGGCCTGCTCGAGCTGATGGGCGGCCCGGGCGTGACGGTCATCGAGTGGGCGGACAAGCTCCGGCCGCTCCTGCCGCCCGAGACGATCCACGTGCACATCGGCGGTGTCGGCGACGAGCCGCGGTCCATCACGATTCGCGCCTGAGCGTCCGGACTGTATCGTCCCCGGCGCATTGACCGGCGCGCACGGCTCGCGTACGACATCGGTATGGCGATCGACCGTTGGCCCGAGGCCGAGCGACCGCGCGAGCGGCTCTACTGGAACGGTCCGGCGGCCCTCGCCGACGCCGAGCTCCTGGCGATCCAGCTCGGCTCGGGCACGCGCGGCAAGAGCGCGATCGAGGTGGCGCGTGAGGTGCTGGCGGCGTACGGATCGCTGGCCGAAGTCGCGGCCCGTGAGGTCGTCGAGCTCGCGCAGCATGCGGGCCTCGGACCGGCCAAGGCCGCGCGATTGGTCGCCACCTTCGAGCTGACGCGACGCCTGCGGGCCCGGACCCCGGGAGTACGCGTCGTGCTGTCCGGCCCCGCCGAGGTCTACGCCGCTTTCGCGCCCCTCATGGAGAATCTCAAGCGCGAGGTGTTCCGCATCGCGCTCCTCGACGCGCAGAACGGCCTGCTGCGGGACCGTGTGATCTCCGAGGGCACGCTGTCGGCGAGCCTGGTGCACCCGCGCGAGGTGTTCAAGCCGGCGATTCTCGAATCAGCCGCCTCGGTCATCCTGATTCACAACCATCCGAGCGGCGATCCCACGCCCAGCCGCGAGGACGTTCGCCTCACGCGGCAGCTCGTCGAGTGCGCCCGTCTGCTCGACCTCCGCATCCACGATCACCTCGTGATCGGACACGGCCGGTTCGTGAGCCTGGCCGAGCGGGGCGTCGTGTAGGGCGGCGCCCGGCCCGCTCAGCTCTTCGCGAGCTTCTCGATTTCCTTCCGCGGCAGCGTCTGCAGGCGTGAAAGAAGCGACTTCACCCTGCGCTCGGACGAGTGATCGGCCAGGATCAGCTTCTTCGATCGCGTCCCGTTCACGATGTAAGCCACCCAGTCATCGAGATTGGGCGTGCCGCGAAAGGCGACGGTCACGCCGCTCATACGCAGGCGTCGCCGGCCTTCCACCTTGGCAAGTGGCTTCCTGCTGCCGTCCATCGTGCTGTGTACCTCCAAGAGAGAAGGCCGGTCGGAGCGACCGCGGTGCCGCGTTGATGTGCAGGGGAAGCATGGCCCGCCAACCTTACGAGCGCCGTGATTTCAGTGTCAAGGTCTCGTTTGCCCGCGAGAAATGCGAGCCGGACGCGCCGCCGCAAGGAGGAGCCGCGTGGAACCCGGGAATCTTTGGGGGCGTGCCCTCCGTGGACGAGTGGACCGTCATATATCG
>QHSM01000411.1 GCA_003221595.1 Candidatus Rokuibacteriota bacterium
CAACGCGGCAAGGATCCGACCCTGACGATCCCGATTCGTTCGTTGTCGAACATCACCTTCAACGACCGCAAGGGCCTGATCGAGATGGGCAAGCGCAAGCAGGCGCGGTCGTTCTTCAACGTGGGGATGGCGAAGAAGTTCATGCAGACGGTGCTGGTGGCCGACGCGCTCTGCGAGCTCCAGCGGGCGAACCTCACGACCTCGCTCCGCGAGATCTACTACCGGTCCAAGCACACGATCAAGAACTCCCACGAGAACACCCTCGACACGCAGGACGAGTCCGATCCGCTCATCGAGGACCTCGAGGTGAGCCTGGAGGCGCTGCGGGAGGAGCTGCACGTGCGCGCCGAGAACGCCGGCTCGATCGTCGGGCCGCTGGTGCTGGTGGACGACGGCGACCGGGTCGACTGCGCGCGGCTCGGCAAGGGGGGCTACTCCGTGCCGTCGATCGTCGAGCCGGAGTACCTGCAGATCCGGCAGTGCACCGCCGACTTCGTCCTGCTGGTCGAGAAGGGCACGCAGTGGAATCGGCTCTCCGAGGACAAGTTCTGGCGCCGGTACAACTGCGTGCTCCTGACCGGAAACGGACAGCCGCCCCGCGGGGTCCGGCGCCTGGCGCGCCGGCTCCACGAGGAGAAGCGGCTTCCCGTCTACGTCCTCGTCGACAACGACCCGTGGGGCTACTACATCTACTCGGTCATCAAGCAGGGCTCGATCAACCTCGCGTTCGAGAGTCAGCGCATGGCCATTCCGAAGGCCAAGTTCATCGGGCTCTCGAGCGCGGATCCCGAGGCGTACGAGCTCCCGCGCAACGTGGGCATCAAGCTCAACGAGAAGGACGTCGCCCGCGCCCGCGAGCTCCTCGATTACTCGTGGTTCCAGAAGAAGGGCTGGCAGGCCGAGATCAAGCGCATGCTGTCGAGCGGGCTCAAGTACGAGCTCGACTCGCTCGCCAACAAGGACTTCCAGTACCTCACCAAGCGGTATCTGCCCCGCAAGCTCAAGGAGCAGGACTGGCTGGACTAGACCGGCCGGATCACTTCCGCGCGCTCATGTGCTGGGCGAAGAAATCGAAGGCGCGCCGGGCGGAGTCCTTGGTCACGGCGCTGTCGTAGCGCAGGAACTCCACGGCGCCGCGCGAGGTCGAGAAGTGGCAGGCCGGATAGAAGCTGGCGACCGAGGCGAACCGCCCCGACGGCGACAACGCCTCGGCGACTGCGCGACGGTTCACGCGGAGCCCGACCATCGCGCCCCACGAGAAGCCCATCAGCCCGATTCGGCTCTGATCGACGAAATCGAAGCGCTGGAGGTGCTCGAGCGCGGGCGCCTGACTGGCGGCCGCCCGGATGTCGAACGGCTGCGCGACGGCCACGCTGGTGATCAGACAGACGAGCAACGCGCACAACGTCACCGTACGCATGGAGGCCTCCCGGGTGGTCCGCGCGATTATCCCATGCGTGTTGTCAGCGCGAGGGGGGCTTGCTAGGCTGCCCCGGTCATGTCGCTGGTTTCGTTCGACGATGTCGGAAAGACCTACCGCTCGTTGCAGGGCGTCGACTACCAGGCGGTCGAGCACTTCAGTGTGGAGATCGAGGTCGGCGAGTTCTTCTGCCTGCTCGGCCCCAGCGGCTGCGGCAAGACGACCGTGCTCAAGATGCTCGCGGGCTTCGAGGCCCCCACGAGCGGGCAGATTCTGATGGGCGGCCGCCCGGTGACGGGCGCCGGCCGCGATCGCGCCGTCGTCTTCCAGGGGGACGACTCGCTCTACGGCTGGCTCACCGCGATCGAGAACGTCGAGTTCGGCCTGCGCCTGCGACACGTGGGCAAGGCGGAGCGGCGCGAGCGCGCCATGCACTACCTGAAGCTGGTCGGGCTCGGGGGGCAGGAGCAGAAGTATCCGGCCGAGCTGTCCGGCGGCATGAAGCAGCGCATCCAGATCGCCCGGGTGCTGGCGAACGAGCCGCAGATGCTGCTGATGGACGAGCCCTTTGCCGCGCTGGATGCGCAGACCCGATCGCTGATGCAGCTGGAGCTCGCCAACATCTGGCAGGCGACGCGCACGACCGTCCTGTTCATCACGCACGACATCGACGAGGCCGTCACGCTCGGCAAGCGCATCGGCGTGATGGAGGCCGGGCCGCGATCGCGGGTCAAGGGCGTGGTCGAGGTCGCGCTGGACGGCGCGCGCCGCCGCACCGACGACCCGTTCCTGCGCTACTACAAACAGGTCTATGAGATGATCCGCGACGAAGTCGCCAAATCCATCGCTCGTGCGGACTAGCGGTTGCGCGCATGCCCACACCCGACACGGCGACGCACCGGAGCGCACTGATCGGCGCCCCTGGGCGCGCCGCGCGCCGCCTGTGGAGCGCCTACGGCGGCTACGCGCTCGGGTTCGTCAGCTTGTTCCTGATCTGGCAGTGGGCGTCGCTCTACCTGGTCAGCTCGGTGCTGTTCCCTCCGCCCACGATCGTGTTCCGCAAGGCGCTCGTGCTGGTGCGCAACGGCGTGCTGCTGGAGCACCTGTCGGCGAGCCTTCAGCGCATCCTCGCCGGGTTCATCGCCGGCTCCCTGCTGGGCGTGCCGATCGGCCTGGCGATGGGCTCGTTCCGGCCCGTGCGGAAGCTCCTGGAGCCGTACACCGAGTTCCTGCGCTTCATTCCCTCGGTCGCCATGATCACCGTGGCGGTCATCTGGTTCGGGATCGGCGAGGCCTCCAAGATCTTCCTCATCATCTACACGACGATCTTCATCGTCATCCTGAACACGGCGGCCGGCGTCTCGGCCATCGCGCCCAACAAGATCCGGGCCGCGCAGTCGCTCGGCGCGACGCGGGCGCAGATCTTCTTTCATGTGGCCCTGCCGGCGACCGTGCCGTATATCCTCACCGGGATGCGCCTGGCGATGGCCAACTCCTTCACCACCATCGTGGCGGCCGAGCTGATCGCCGCCAACGACGGGCTTGGCAAGATGCTCTGGGACGGGCGCCTGTTCATGCTGGTGGACGAGATCTTCGTGTCCCTGGTCACCCTGGGGCTGCTCGGCTTCGTGACCGATCGCATGTTCCGCTGGAGCATCTATACTTTCGCGGGCAAATACTCGCCGGCGACCTGACGGCCGGCCGGGAGGGGAGCGTTCATGCTGAGACGGGGCGCGCAATGCCTGCTCGTTCTGGGTCTGCTGATCGGCGGCGGTACGGCGGGGGCGCAGACGAAGATGACCATCGCGACCGGGGTCGATCCGGTGTTCTCCGCCTACTACGTGGCGCAGCAAGAGGGGCTCTTCAAGAAGCGCGGGCTCGACGTCCGGATCAACACCGGGCCGTCCGGATCGGCCATGGTGTCGTTCCTGATCAACGGCCAGATCGAGTCGGCGTTCGGCTCCGAGATCGCCGGCGTCAGCAACCACAACCTGGATCCCAACGTGGTGGTGGTCGCGCAGGCCACGCGTCTCGTGCGCTGGATCGCGATCGTCGGTCGCAACATGGACAACCTCGATCAGCTCAAGGGCAAGAAGATCGGGGTGGCGCGCGGCTCGGGCGGCGAGGTGTTCTGGCTGGCCCTCATCGACAAGCTCAAGCTGAACGCGGCCGACTACACGGTGGTCAACGTCGAGGCGCCGGAGATGGTGGCGGCGCTCGAGCGCGGCAATATCGACGCCTACGCCGTGTGGGAGCCGTGGGTCACCCGCGGCCTCGCCGCGGTCAAGAACACCAAGGTGCTCAAGGACCAGGAAAACGTCCTCGAGCAGGGCGTCTACATCTACATGAACCTCGGCTGGATCAAGAAGAACCCGGAGCAGGCCGAGGGGTTCGTGCGGGCCCTCGTCGAGGCGACCGACCTCATCAACCGGGACCGCAAGCGCGCCGCCAAGGACGTGTCCGATTTCCTCAAGAGCCTCGACCCGCCGCTGGTGGCCGAGCTCATGACCAAGCTCCGCTTCGAGATGGTCCTGGACGACTTCACCATCAGCCTGTTCCGGCTGGCCGAGACGCAGCTGAAGCAGCAGGGCAAGCTCACCAAGCCCCTCGACCTGGGCGCATTCGTCTATCCCGATCTCTTGAGGAAAATCCAGCCGAAGAGCGTCAACTACAAGCCGTGAGTGTGCGGAGCGCGGCGCCCGACGCGAGCCACCGGCCGTGAGGCGATCCCTATCGCGGAGCTCGGGCCGTGTCTTCTACGGCTGGTGGATCGTGGCGATCGGCTGCGTCCAGGACGCGGTCAAGGGCGGGCTCTTCAACACCGGATTCACGGTGTACTTCCTGCCGGTCCTCAACGAGCTGCATCTGAGCCGCGCCGCCACCTCGCTGCCGTTCTCGCTCTCGCGGCTCGAGGCCGCGCTCGGCGCGCCGCTGGTCGGATATCTCATCGACCGCTTCGACGTCCGCGTGATGCTGGTCGTCGGCACCCTGCTCGCGGGGCTCGGTCTTATCTTGTTGTCGCTCACGCACAGCTATCTTCTCTTTCTCCTCGTGTTCATCGGGCCGCTCAGCTTCGGGTTCCAGGCCGGGTTCAATCAGGCCACCCTCGCGTCGGTCAACCACTGGTTTCGCCGCAAGCGCGGGCTCGCCATGGCCGTCGTCCAGACCGGCCAGGCCATCGGCGGGGTGGTGATCTTTCCGCTGGTCGCGGTGGCTGTGCTGAACCTGGGATGGCGGATCGCCGCGATGCTGTCCGGCCTGGTCGTGTTCATGCTGCTGCCGCTCGTCCTGCTGATTCGTCGCTCGCCGGAGAGCATGGGCTTGCTTCCCGACGGCGAGCCGGCCGTCCCGCCCGAGCTTCGGCAGGTGGCGAGCCGGCCGGCGTCGGCCCTCGGCGAGGAGCGCGAGTTCACCACGCGAGAGGCGCTGCGAACGTCGACGTTCTGGCTGCTGGCCGCGTTCCACGGCTTGCGCAACATTCCCTACGCCGGCGTGACCGTGCACCTCGTCCCGCTCTTGATCTGGAAGGGGCTCGACGAGCCGGCGGCGGCGTTCTACGTCGGCCTCACCGCGCTGGCGACCGTGGTCATCCGGCCGCTGACGGGGTGGCTCGGCGACCGGCAGTCGAAGCAGACGATCGGAGCAGTAGGCGTTCTGCTGGGCGCCGCGGGTCTCGTCGTGCTGGCGTACGGCGACGGGGTGTGGTGGGCGCTCGTGCTGTTCGCCGTCCTGTTCTCGTTCGGCGACGGGATCAACTCGGTGACCTGGGCGCTGGTCGGGGACGTGTTCGGTCGCGCGCATTTCGCGACGATCCGCGGCTGGATCAGCATGTTCCAGAGCTTCGCCTCGATGCCGGCCGCGGTCTTCACCGGCTGGATCTACGACCGGACGCAGAGCTACACCTACGCCCTGCTCGCGTTCATCGTCTGCTACGGGGCGTCCGGCGTGCTCCTGTGGCTGATCCCGGGCCCCCAGCGCGGCGGGGAGGCGCGTGAAATCCTGACCATCCAGCCCTAGCCGACCGGCAGTAGTCGGCGCGGGCCGGCGCCGGGGAGTGCCCGCGAGATCGACAGTTCCCGCGGCAGGACGATAATCCGAGAGATCCTCGGCGAAGTCGTGCTGCAATTTGGAGACGGGCAAGAACTGACATGCGGCTGGCCGCGAAACCCTTCCTGATCTCGCTCCTCGTCATCTTTGTTCTCGCGACCGTCGGCGTTCTGAGCTTCTACGCCGTCGGCAATCTGGTTTCGGTCAACCGGGAGATCGCGACCCGAACCGTCCCGGCGATGCGCCTGGCCGCCTCCACCCGCGAATCCATCGCCCCGCTCGTGCGACTCGAGACCCGGGCGGCCGTGCTGGGCGATCCGCGCTACGTCACGGCGTGGACCGAGCGGGCGGACCGGATCGCCGACGACCTGGGGCGCCTCGCCGAGTACGTGCAGAGCGAGCCCGAGGCCATGCGGCTCGGCGCGGCCCGCGCCGCCTTCGAGAAGTACCGCAGTACGGTCGCCGAGGAGTCCTCGCTCCTCCGGGGCCGCGATCGCGAGCGGACGCTTCGGCTGAGCAACACCACGGCGCGCGCGCTCGCCGAGGAGGTCGAGGAGAATCTGGACGGGCTGATGGAGGCGATCCACACCCGGATGCTCTCGGCCCAGGCCGAGGCCGGCCGCCTGGAGGCGCGCACGTGGACCGGGGTGCTGATCGCGCTGGGGGCGGCGGTCGGCCTGGCGCTGCTCGTCGCGCTCGAGAACGCGCGCCTCTACGCGGAGGCGCAGCGCTACATCCGTCAGCTCCTGGACCAGTCGCGGCAGCTCCTGGGCGCCAAGGTGGCCGCGGAGCAGGCGAGCCGAGCCAAGAGCGAGTTCATGGCGGCGATGAGCCACGAGCTCCGCACACCCCTCAACGCCGTCATCGGATTTTCCCAGCTCCTGGCGAACAAGACGTACGGAGAGCTGAACGAGCGGCAGCTGCAATACCTCACGACGATCCTGTCCGGCGGCCGCCACCTTCGACGCCTGGTCGACGACGTGCTCGATCTGGCCAAGGTCGACGCCGGGCACCTGACGCTCGACCTCACCAGTGTCGCCGTCGCCGACGAGCTGCGGGAAGTCGTCGGCGTCGTCGAGTCGCTGGCGCGCGAGAAGAACATCACGATGAGCACCGAGGTGAAGGACGTGCTGCCGTCGGTCGACGCCGACCGGCAGCGGATCCAGCAGGTGATCTACAACTTGCTGTCCAACGCGATCAAGTTCACCGAGCCCGGCGGGTTCGTCAGGGTCACCCTCGACATTTCCGACGGGGCGGCGGCCGGAGACAAGGCACTCCGGATCGCCGTGGCCGACACCGGCATCGGGATCAAGCCCGAGGACCAGACGCGCATCTTCGAGGCATTCGAGCAGGTGGACTCGTCGTACGCCCGCGATCAGGGCGGGACCGGACTGGGCCTCGCCCTGACGCGGAAGCTTGTCGAGCTCCACGGCGGAACCATCAGCGTCGCGAGCGACGGCGTCAAGGGCCGGG
>QHSM01000801.1 GCA_003221595.1 Candidatus Rokuibacteriota bacterium
AGCAGCGACTCGCGAGCACCTACGATACGCGAGCGTGCGTGGAGCTGGCGCGGGAGCTTGCCGGCATTCCCGGGGCCGGACGTTAGCCGCGGCCGATATGGGGCATCTTCGTCGCCATCACGGTCATGAACTGGACATTGGCGTCGAGCGGCAGGCTCGCCATGTAGCGCACGCCGTTGGCGACGTGGCGCACATCGATGCGCGCCTCGGCCTCGGTTCGGCCCGTCGCCTGCAGGCGCCCCACCGACGTATCGGTGTTGCGCTCGGTCGCGGCGTTGCCGATGTCGATCTGGCCGCAGGCGATGTCGAGGCCGCGCCCGTCGAGCGACAGTGACCGGGTCAGGCCGGTCAGGGCGTGCTTCGTCGCCACGTAAGGCGTCGAGTTCCGCCGCGGCACGTGCGCCGACACCGAGCCGTTGTTGATGATGCGCCCGCCGCGCGGGTCCTGCTCCTTCATCATGCGGAAGGCGTGCTGCGCGCACAGGAACGAGCCGGTCAGATTGACCTGCACCACGTTCATCCACTGCTCGTACGTCAGGTCCTCGAACGGGATGCCGCGGGTGCTGGTGCCAGCGTTGTTGAACAGCAGATCGATGCGGCCGTAGGTCTTCTTCACGGTGTCGAACAGCGCCGCGATCGAGGCCCGGTCGGACACGTCGGTCGGCACGACCAGCGTGCGCGCCGGCGCGTTGCCGAGCCTCGCGGTCTCCTCGAGCATGTTCTTCCGGCGGCCGGCGAGCACGACCGTCCAGCCGTCCTCCAGCAGGACAAGCGCCGAATCCCGGCCGATACCGCTGCCCGCGCCCGTGATGACCGCGATCTTCGAGTTCGCCATTGTCGTCTCCCTCCCAGGGGCTCTCCCCTGGACGCAGATTCATACCACGCCGAGCGCGCGGCCTGGGCTCGAACCAGCGCCCCCCTGGGCGACGTGCCAGGGCCTGACATTCTCGCAGGACAGAATGCGCCTCGACGGCGAGCGCCAGGCCGGATACGCGCGCTCTTTCCGTGACTTCCGTCAAATCACCCATGGTGTGAAACTTGCACAATTTGACACGTGCCGATTGCGTCGCAGCTCTGTCACCGTTGGCGAGTTTGCGGAAGGTAGGAGGCGTACTTGAACCACGATCTGGTTCCTGGACTATCGCGCCTCGGTCGACCATCTTTCCCGCGACATCGAGGAGCGGCTCAGCGGGCAGGCGGACGCCGCGGTCAGCTTCGTCAACGTCTGGATGGACGCCAATCTCCGGATGTTGCGCCAGAACGCGCGGCTCAAAGACATGATCAGCATGGACCCGGCGCGACATGCCCTCGTTCTGCAATCGATCGCGCGCGAATACCGCTACGTCTTCCTGGCCCACACCGTGCGCCCCGACGGCATGAACGCCGCGCGGAGCGATACCGAAGCGCCGAAGGATTATGCCGACCGCGAGTACGTGCAGCGCGTCCTCGCCGGAGCGCCGATGGGGCGGCAGTTCGTCATCAGCAAGACGACCGGCAAGCCGTCATTCGTCATCTCGGTTCCGATCGCGAGGGACGGCGTTCCGGTCGGCGTCCTGGCCATCGCGATGGATATCGAGGACCTGACCCGCAAGGTGACGGCGGTGCGCTTCGGGCAGACGGGGTATGCGTTCCTGGTGGACGATTCCGGCAACGTCGTCGCGCATCCGAGCGCTCGCCAGAATCTCCGCACGCACCCGGCCGTCGTCGCGGCCGCCACCGTCGAGCCCGGCGCCAGCAGCCGAACCGTCTTCACGGAACACGACCACACCGTCATTGCCTATGCCCGCCGGACCGACGAAGGGTGGACGCTCGTCGCTCAGCAGAATTACGACGAGGCCTACGCGCCGCTGCGCGACGCCAACCGCAACGCCCTTATCTTGTTGGCGGCGAGCATCATCTTCGTGGGCATCGTCGCGAGCGCGCTCGGCTCGAGGCTGACGCATCCGATCCGCAATCTGACCGACATTGCCGACCACATCAGTCGAGGCGAGCTGGGCGCGGTGATCGCCGAGGTGCACCGCTCGGACGAGATCGGCGGGCTGGCGAAAGCCATCGACCGGCTGAAGGCCAGCGTCGCGGTCGCGATGAAGCGATTGGGTGACGCGCGCGTGAGCAGCGGGGCGGCGGGCACGGCATTGACCCATGGACGGTAACGACAGCGTCCTGACCTACGGCCAGCTGATCGGTGAAGTCAGGCGGCTGTGCGCGCAGCACCAGACCGGCCGCGTGTTCATCACGACGTCGGACAATCACAGCGTGTCCTTCGGTCTTCAGAACGGGGCGATCGTCGCGCTCGGTTTCCGCAACCAGATGGGCCTCGAGGCTCTCGCCGGCATCCAGCGTGTCCACAAGGGCTCGCTCAGCTTCTCGAGCGGGCTACCCCCGAAGCCGCAGGCCGGCCTGCCGCCGACTCCCGAGCTGCTCGCGCTGCTGCAGAGCGCCGCGACCGGTCCCGCCGACGCGGCGGACGCGGGCCCGCGGCCGGTCAACGAGGCGGTGGCCCGAAGCCGGGCCGT
>QHSM01000412.1 GCA_003221595.1 Candidatus Rokuibacteriota bacterium
GCTCCTCCGTAACCAGACGGCGCGGCCGCAGCGGGTGGAGGCTTCGTATCTCACCAGCGGGATCACCTGGAAGGCCGACTACGTCATGGTCCTCAACGCCGCCGACTCGCTCTCCGATCTCACCGGCTGGGTGACCGTCGACAACCGGAGCGGGGCCACCTACGGCAACGCCGCGCTGAAGCTCGTGGCCGGCGACGTCAACCGGGCGCCGGAGCCCCGCCGGGACATGCGCGCGCTCGAGATGGCCGCCAAGGCCGTGTCCCCGGCCGTCGCGAGCCGCGACTTCGCGTCGGAAGGCTTCTTCGAATATCACCTCTACACGCTCGACGGCCGCACGACCATCAAGAACAACCAGACCAAGCAGCTCTCGCTCCTGGCGGCGAGCGAAGTGCCGACGACGAAGGAGCTGATCTACTACGGCGCGCAGGAGTACTACCGGAATTCGTACGGCGTGCCGATCTCGAATCAGAAAATCGCCGTCTACCTCGAGATCAAGAACAGCAAGGAGAATCGTCTGGGCCTGCCGCTCCCGAAGGGCAAGATCCGCGTCTACAAGGCCGACCGCTCCGGCAGCCAGCAGTTCATCGGCGAGGACTGGATCGACCACACGCCCAGGGACGAGAAGGTCAAGATCAAGATGGGCAACGCCTTCGACCTGGTCGGCGAGCGCACGCAGAAGGACTTCAGGAAGCTCGCCGCCGGCCTCTACGAGGTCGAGTGGGAGATCAGCCTCCGGAACCATAAGGACGCGCCCCAGACCGTCACCGTCATCGAGCCCGTGCCGGGCGACTGGCAGGTCCTGGCCTCGAGCCACGCGTACGAGAAGATCGAGGCCCACACGCTGAAGTACCAGATCCCGATCCCGAAGGAGGGCGCGACGAAGGTCGCGTACCGCGTGCGGATCCGGTTCTAGCTGCGGACGGGCGGCGGCGCTACCGGCCGCGCTTGGCGAGGTACTCGGGGCCGACGAGGACTTCGCGGGGCTTGGCGCCGTCGCCCGGACCGATGACCCGGTCCTGCTCCATCATGTCGACGAACCGCGCGGCCTTCGGGTAGCCCAGGCGCATCCGCCGCTGCAGGAACGAGATCGAGGCCTGGCGCTGGCCGATCACCAGGTGCACCGCGTCCCAGTAGAGGTCGTCGCGCTCGGCGGCGACGCCCGCGGCAACCTCCTCTTCCGTCGCCAGCACGACTTCTTCGTAGACGGCGGTCCCCTGACGGCGCAGGAAGTCGCAGATCGCCCTCACCTCGTCGTCGCCGACCCACGCGCCGTGCACGCGCATCTGCTTGTTCGCCCCGGGGGGGACGAAGATCATATCGCCGCGGCCGAGGAGTTGCTCCGCTCCGTTCCCATCGAGGACGGTCCTCGAGTCCACCTTCGAAGCAACTTGGAATGCGATCCGCGTGGGGAAATTCGCCTTGATCAGCCCGGTGACGACGTCCACCGACGGCCGCTGGGTCGCCACGATCAGGTGGATGCCGACCGCCCGCGCGATCTGCGCGAGACGGACCAGCGAGGTCTGGACCTCGCCCGCCGACACCACCATGAGGTCGGCCAGCTCATCCACGACGACGACCCAGTACGGCAGGTGCTCCTCCGGCCCCACCGCCTTGTTGTAGCTCTCGATCGACCGCACCTGCTTGGTTTGTAGAAGCTTGTAGCGCTCGTCCATCTTGCCGACGATCCAGCGTAGCCGCGCCGCCGCTTCCTTCGAGTCGGTCACCACCGGCGCCAGCAGATGGGGAATTCCGTCGTAGACGCTGAGCTCCAGACGCTTGGGGTCGATCAGGAGGAACCGCACGTCGGCCGGCGTCGTCTTGTAGAGGATCGAACAAATCATCGCGTTGAGCCCGACCGATTTGCCGCTGCCGGTGGCGCCAGCGACCAGCAGATGCGGCATCGCGGTGAGATCCGCGACGACGGGCGTGCCGGTCACGTCCTTGCCGAGGGCCAGCGGCAGGCGCCCCTTCGATTCGGCGAATTCCGCCGACACGAAGATCTCGCGCAGATAGACGGTCGCGGCCTCCAAGTTCGGCACCTCGATGGCGACGGTGCCGCGGCCGGGAATGGGTCCGACGATCCGGACCGAGGCGGACTTCAGCGAGAGCGCCAGGTCGTCGGCGAGGTTCACCACCTGGCTGATCTTCACGCCGGTCGCGGGCTCGAACTCGTACGAGGTGATGATCGGTCCCGGGCTTACCTGGACGATGCGGCCCTCGACCTCGAAGTCCTGGAGCTTTCGGCGGATGGTCTCGGCGTTTTCCTGCAGCTCCCCCCGCGTGCGCTTGAGCTCGGTCGAGGCGGGCACCTTGAGCAGCCCGACCGGCGGCAACTGGAACGCCGCGGCGCCGCCGCCGCCGAAGTCGAACGTCTCCTGCCAGGCGAGCCCTTGCTCGGCCAGGCGCCCGCGGGGCCGCGAGGGCTCCACGACCACCGGCGGCGCGAAGAGCTCGGGCTCGACCGGTGCCCCCGCGGCCGCGACCGGCGCCGGCCCGACCGCGCGCCCGTCCCCGCCCGGCGAGCGGCGGCGCTTCAGCTTCGTGAATCGCGCCGACGTCACCCGCAACACCGCCGCGTACGAGATTCGCGTCACGCAGAGCACGCCGATCGGCACCGCCGCGACCAGCGCGAGCCACGTGCCGAAGTTGCCAAAGCCCGAGTGGAGCATGCCGGTAGTCGCATACCCGACGAGACCGCCCCCGATGCTGCCGCTCTTGACGCTCGTGGCCTGGGTGAGGAGCCCGGAGGCACTGACGAGCAGCAGGGCCAGTCCGCCGAACGGCGCCCATCCGCGCACTACGAGCGGGCGCAGGAATGCCGAGGCGCCCCAGGCTCCGAGCAGCAGCGGCAAGAGGAGACTCGCGTAGCCGAACGACTGGAAGCTCGCCCAGCCGAGCCAGACACCGACCGGGCCGGTCGGGCCCTGCTGCTCGGCCGGCGTGAGCAAGGGATCGAAGGTCGCGAGCGCGACCAGACCGAAGCCCGCGGCGAGCAGGGCCACGATGCCCTTCACCTCGCTCAGCCAGCGGTCGCTCCCGCGCTTGCGGCGGCGGCGCGGCTTCGGGTCGGTCGAGACCAGCGTGGACATCAGACCTCCAGGATGATCGGCAGCACGACCGGCCGCCGGCGAAAACGCTGATTGATGAAATGCCGCACCGCCGAGCGCACCGTCGCGCCGATCAGCTCGCGATCCGACGGAAGGTCGGGATCGCGCTCGGCGAGCGCGGCGAGGACGATCTTCTTCATCTCCTCGAGGAGCGGCTCGTTCTCCTTGACGTACACGAACCCGCGCGAGGCGATCTCGGGGCCCGCGACGACGGCGCCGTGGCGGTCGACCGCGAGCGACACCGCCACGAGCCCGTCCTCGGCGAGCAGCTGGCGGTCGCGCAGCACGACGGCGCCGATGTCGCCGACCGACTTGCCGTCGACCAGCACGCGCCCGGCCGGGAAGCGGCCGGCCACCCGGGCCTCGGTCGGCGAGAACTCCACCCCCATGCCGTCCTCGATGAGGAAGACGCGGTCGGGCGTGATCCCGACGCTCTCGGCGAGCCGCGCGTGGCCGAGCAGGTGGCGGTACTCGCCGTGCACCGGGATGAAGTACCGGGGGCGCGTCAGGGTGAACATCAGCTTCAGGTCTTCCTGGCTTGCGTGGCCGGAGACGTGGACGAAGGCGTTGTCCTCGTAGAGCACTTCCGCGCCCAGGCGATAGAGCGCGTTCACGACACGGCTGATCGTCCGCTCGTTGCCGGGGATGACGCGCGCCGAGACGATCACGAGGTCGCCGCGCTCGACCCGCACGTACTTGTGCTCCCCGGCGGCCATGAGCGCCAGGGCGGAGTTGGGCTCGCCCTGGCTCCCGGTCGAGAGAATCACCTGGCGGTGCGCGGGAAGCTCGCCCAGCTCCTCGAGCGGCACGATGACGCCGTCGGGCACGCGCAGGTATCCGAGCTCGGCCGCGATCGTCACGTTCTTCTGCATGCTCATGCCCAGCAGCGCGACCCGCCGGTCCGTGCGCGCCGCGAGCGTGAGCACCTGCTGGATGCGATGGATGTGCGAGGCGAAGGTGGCGAGGATGATCCGTCCGCTCGCCCCGTCGAATCGGGTGCCGAGCGCCCGGCCCACCTCCATCTCCGACGGCGTGTGGCCGGGCCGCTCTACATTGGTCGAATCGGAGCAGAGCACCAGCACGCCCCGCTCGCCCAGCTCGGCGAACCGCTGGTAGTCGGGCGCCTCCCCGTCGAGCGGGCTCGGATCGAGCTTGAAGTCGCCCGTGTGCACGATCGTGCCCGCCGGGGTGTCGATCGCGAGGCCGATCCCGTCGGCGATCGAGTGCGTCACGCGAATGGGCTCGATGGAGAACGGGCCGGCCTCGATGCGCTGGCGCGGTCGGATGGGCCGCAGGTCCGCCCCTTCGGCGAGCCCGTGCTCGCGAAGCCGCTCCGCGACCAGCGCCAGCGTCAGGGGGGTGCCGTACACCGGCACCTCGGCCTCGCGCAGGAGATACGGCAGGGCGCCGATGTGGTCCTCGTGGCCGTGGGTCAGCACGACCGCGCGGAACCCCGAGCGCCTGGCGAGCGCGTACGTGAAGTCCGGAATGACGTGATCGATCCCGGGCAGCTCGTCGTCGGGAAACATGAGCCCGCAATCGACCGCAATGAGGTCGTCCCCGGACTCGATCAGCATCATGTTGAGGCCGATCTCGCCGAGGCCACCAAGGGGGATCAGGCGGACAACGGGCTCCACGGAACTCCTTTCCTGACGGCGGGTTGATGGTACCACCCGCCTCCAGGTCCGCCGAATTTCGGGGACGGTGGAAACCGCGGAGCTACTGGCTCGTGCCGGTGAGCTCGATGACCTTGCCGGCGCGGAGCACGCTCATCTTGAACGTGGCGCCGGGCGCCTTGCCGACCAGCATGTTGCGGATCTTCTCGATGTTGTCCTCGGACACAGCGGGGATGCCCTCGACCGAGAGGATGATGTCGCCCCCCACGGGGATCTCCCGCCCTCCGACCGTGACGACCCCGTCGCTCCCCTGCAGGCCCATGTTCCACGCCATCGAATCCTGGGCGACCGTCTTGACGAGGAACGCGGCGGGCGCCGGGACGTTGAAGATTGTCGCGAGGCGGCCGGTGAGCAGCATGCCCTGGAGGGCACCCCAGAACACCTTCCGGGGG
>QHSM01000427.1 GCA_003221595.1 Candidatus Rokuibacteriota bacterium
GTGGTGGGCACCGTGGAGCAGGCCTCGATCACGCATCCCGAGTATTTGAAAGATTTGAGGGCCGGCGACGAGATCTGGATGGACGACGGGATGATCCAGCTCCGCGTCGAGTCCACGGCGCCGGACGAGGTGCGGTGCCGGGTGGTGGTCGGCGGGCGCATCAGCGACCACAAGGGCCTTTCGCTGCCGCGCGTGACGCTGCCGGTGTCCTGCCTGACGGCGAAGGATCGCGAGGACCTGCGCTTCGGCCTCCGCCACGGGGTCGACTTCATCGCCGTCTCGTTCGTGCGGTCGGCCGACGACATCGACGAGGTCCGAGCGTTCCTGCGCGGCGAGGGCGTCGATCTGCCGATCGTCGCCAAGCTCGAGCGCCACGAGATTCTCACCAATCTCCCGGGCATCCTCGGCAAGGTCGACGCCGTCATGGTCGCCCGCGGCGACCTCGGCGTCGACGTGCCGATCGAAGACGTGCCGCACATCCAGAAGGAGATCATCCGCCAGGCGCGCGGCGCGCAGGTTCCGGTGATCGTCGCGACGCAGATGCTGGAGTCGATGGTCACGCACATCCGGCCGACGCGCGCCGAGGTTTCCGACGTCTCGACCGCGATCTTCGACGGCGCCGACGCGATTATGCTGTCGGCCGAGACCGCTACCGGGCGCTATCCCGGCGAGGCGGTCTCGGTGATGGCGCGGGTCGCCGAGCGGGCCGACGGCGCCGTGCAAACCATCGAGCGGGAGCGTCGGCGCCGGCCCGGCGGCACCTTCCAGGAGGCGATCTCCGACGCCGCGGCGACCGCGGCGTTCGTGCTCGGCGCGCGCGCCATCGTGGCGTTCACCGAGTCCGGGTTCTCGGCGCGCCTCATCTCGCAGGCGCGTCCGGGCGTCCCGATCATCGCGCTGACGCCGTTCGTCGAGGTGCAGCGCCGGCTGGCGCTGTCGTGGGGCGTCGTGTCCCGGCTCATCCGGAAGGTCAAGACGACCGACGAGATGGTCGAGGAAGTCGAAGCGTCCCTGCTCAACGACGGGTCGGTCCGTCCCGGCGACGTGATCGTCATCATCTCCGGATCGCCGATGTGGGTCCGGGGAACGACGAATCTGCTCAAGCTCCATCGGGTGGGCGAGCGCCGCGCGTGAAAGTCGCGCTCGGACGTGCGTCCGTCCGCCGCGCGGTTGCCCTGCTGATCGGCCTCGTGGCGCTCTGGCTCGTGGCCGGCGTTCTGCTGGCCCGCGACCTCGCGGCGCGGCAGGCCACCGCGGCCAGCGCTACCTTCGCGTCGGTCGGTACGATCGTCGCCGCCGCGCTCGACGACGTGCGGTTCGAAGCCGCGCTCCTGGCGCAAGACCCGGTGGTCGTCGAAGGCACGATGCGCAGCGACTGGGCCGCGCTCGGGCAGGGCGTGTGGCCGTGGATCGTGACGCTGACGCAGGACCGTCTCGCCGACCTCCTGCTCATCGTGGACGGGAGCGGCGCGCCGCTCGTCCAGGTGCCGCCGGCCCAGAGCGCCGACGTGCCGGCGGTCGCTCGACCCGACGCGGCCGTGGCGCGTCTGGACGTCGTCGACGAGCAGCCCTACGTGCTGGGGATCGCGCCGATGACCGCGGGCATGGTGGTCGTGGGGCGGCGCTTCGAGTCGCTGGCCGGGGCGATCGCGAGCCTGCCGGCTCGCACGGCGCTCGTCATGATCTCGGGCGATCGCGCCCTCGGCTCGACGCTTCCGGACACGCCTCGGCTCGGCTGGGCCAGCGCGCTGCGAGCCGGGCGGGTGATGATCCGAGGCGAGCCCTGGTTCGCGCGTCCGCTCGGCGAGGCCGGCGATCGGCTCTGGGCGCTCGTGTCCGCGCGCGAGCAGCGCGGCGAAAGCCGACGGCTCTGGTTCTGGTGGGCGGTGTCGCTCCTGGCGGCGGGGGCCGCGGCCGTCGGGGTGGCGTCGGTGCGGAGGCGTGGAGACGGCGAGCGTAAGGACAGCCCCGGGCGCGCGGGCGGCGCGCGCGACAGCCGGCGCAGCCGGGAGCTCGAGGCGCTGCACGCGGTCATGGTGGCGACCGGGCGAGGCGACGACCTGGCCCTGACCGCCGAACGAACGCTCGAGGTCGTATGCGGCGTCGCCAACGTCCCGTTCGGCGGCGTGTTCCGGTTCGACCGCGCGACGCAGACCCTGGTGCTCATCGCGCATCGCGGACTCCTGCCCGACGACGTCGAGCGCCTGCGCGTCCGTTCGCTCGATCAGAGCCACGTCGGCGAGGTGATCCGCGCCGGCCGGCCCGTCGTGACCGATCTGGAGGGCTCTCGGCTGTTGACGCCCGAGGTCGCCGCGCGCGTGAAGGCCGGGGGCTATCGGACCCAGCTCGCGCTGCCGATTCCCGTGAACGGCGAGACGTGGGGCGTCATGGCGCTCATCACGCGGGAGACGCGCACGTTCGACGCCGACGAGCTCACGCTGCTGGAGGCGGTCGCGCACCAGGTGGGGCAGGCGGTCGCGCGTGCCGCGCTCCTGGCCGAGGGACGGGAAAAGAGTCGCCGCCTCGAGACCCTCGCGCGCCTGGCGCAGACGCTTACCGCCACCCTGTCGCTCGACGACGTGTTCAACCGCGTGGTCGACGCGGCGATCGAGCTGTTCGGGGCGAGCACCGCGCAGCTCTGGCTGGTCGACGACGACGGCCATCACGTCTCGCGCCGGGCGGCCGCGGGCAGCCAGCCGTCGATCCGCGGGCGCGCAATGTCGAGCGGGTCCGCGCCGAGGGCGTGGTCAGCGTCGGCATGGTGCCGCTGCTGCTGGGCGAGCGGGTGCTCGGCGCCCTCACCATCGGCGTGCGCGCCCGCCGCGAGTACACCGCCGACGAGCTGTGGCTGCTCGGCTCGCTCGCCTCGCATGCGGCGAACGCGATCAACAACGCCCAGCTCTACCGGGAAGCCACCCGGCAGGCGCAGCGCATGAGCGCCCTGGCCGCCCTGGCGCGCATGGTGTCCGAGACGCTCGACTTCGATCCGGCCGCGCAGCGTGTCGCCGACAGCGTGTGCTCGCTGCTGGGCGCCCGATCGTCGTGCCTCTACCGGTTCGATCCGGGTTCCGGCGCGCTCGTCGCGTTCGCGGCCTCGAGGGAGGGCGGACCCCGCTACCAGTGGGAGCCGGTGCTGCCGGGCGGCACCGGGATCGCCGGCCTCGCCTTCAGCCAGCGCCGCTCGGTCGCCTCGGCCGACGTGCTCGCCGATTCGCGCCTCACGTACACGGACGCGGCGCGCGCGCGGATCGAGCAGGAGCCGCGCTGCGCCCTGCTCGCGGTGCCGCTCATGGTGCAGGGGCGGGTATTCGGCGCGCTCGCGGTCAACGATCGCGTCGGCCGCGTGTTCGACGAGTCCGAGATCCGCCTGGCCCAGACGTTCGCCGACCAGGCGGCCCTGGCGCTGGAGAACGCGCGGCTCTACACCGAGGCCCGGCGCCGGCGGCTCGAGGCGGAAGAGCTGGCCCGCCTCGCGCGCACGCTGACCGAGAGCCTCGATCCGCAGGCGGTCGGCGAGCGGATCGCCGAGAGCGTGCTCGCGCTGTTCCAGGTCAGATCGTCGGTGCTGCGGCTGCTCAGGTCGGACGGCTCGCTGGTCAGCCTGGCCTGTGGGGGTCGCCGTCGCGAGATCTCCGGTGTGGAGAACGACCTGCCGGCGGGCGTCGGGGCATCGGGACGAGCGGCCGCCGAGGGGCGGGCCGTCGTATCGACGGACATCTTCAACGACCCGTCACTCGTGCTGACCGACGCGGTCGCTGCCGCGATGCGGCGCGCCGGCGACGCCGCCGTGCTCGCGGTGCCGCTCCGGGCGAAGGACCGGATCATCGGCACGCTGTCGCTCGGCGACGTGGCCGGGCGGGTCTTCACCGAGGCGGAGGTCGGGCTGCTCCAGACCTTCGGCGACCAGGCGGCGCTGGCGCTCGAGAACGCCCGCCTCTTCTCGCTCGAGACCGCGCGCCGGGGACAGATCGCCGTGCTCGCCGAGGCCGAGCGCGAGCTGGCTCCCGAGCTGGATCCCGGCCGCCTGCTCACGCTCATCATCGAGCGCGCCACGCGCCTGTTCAGCGCCCATGGCGTCATCTATCTGGCGGACGCCGGCGGCATGCTGGTGCCGCACGCCTGGACGCAGGGCGGCGGCTTCGGGAACATGTCCCTCACGTCCGGGCAGGGCGTGGTCGGTGCCTGCGCCGAGCAGCGGCGCGGCCTGATCGAGAACGACTACCCGACGTCGCCCTTCGCGCTTCCGAAGTGGGTCGCCATGGGCGTGCGCCGCGCAATGGCGTTTCCGCTCGCCGTGCAGGACCGGCTGCTCGGCGTCGTGGCGATGAACCGCGCCGGTCCCGACGCCGCCCCGTTCAGCGACGACGACCTGGCGGTGCTGGAGAGCTTCGCCGCGCGCGCGGCGATCGCGCTCGAGAACGCGCGCCTCTACGAGGAGAACCGGCGCCAGGTCGAGGAGCTGTCGGTGCTGCTGGAGCTGTCGCGGGCGGTCACCGGCCAGCTCGACCGGGCGACGCTGCTCGAGGCCATTCGCACGCAGGTCGGTCGCATCCTCGACGCCGCGAACATGGCCATCGTGCTGCGCGACGCCGGGCGGGGCGATCTCGAGGTGGTGCTCCGGACGGTCGACGGCATCCGCGACATGCGGGCGCCGATCCGCTACCCGGGCCGCTCGGTGGGGCTCATGTCCATCGTGCTCGAGACCGGCGAGCCCGTCCGGACGGACGACTACGCCGCCGAGTGCGCGCGATGGCATGTCGACCCCGTGACGACCTTTTCCGGCGTGCGCCACTGGCTGGGCGTGCCGATGCGGGCCGGCGACACCGTCATCGGCGTGCTGACCGTGCGCAGCAGCGAGCGGCCGTTCGTCGTGGCCGACGAGCGGCTGCTGACGAACATCGCCCATCTCGCCGCGCTGGCGCTCCGGAACGCGGGGCTCTTCGAGGAGCGCACGCGCGCGTACAGCGAGCTGGCCGCGGCGCAGGACCTGCTCGTGCGCACCGAGAAGCTTCGCGCGCTCGGCGAGATGGCCTCGGGCGTCGCCCACGACTTCAACAATCTGCTCGCCTCGATCCTCGGCCGGGCCCAGCTCACCCTCCAGCGCCTGCAAGACCCGCAGCTCCGGAAGTGGGTCCAGGTGATCGAGCGCGCCGCCCTCGACGGCGCGCAGACGGTCCGCCGCCTGCAGGAGTTCACGCGGATCCGCCGCGATCAGCCCGTCGTGGCGGTCGACCTCAACGACGTCATCCGCGGAGCGCTCGAGATCACCCAGTCACGCTGGCGCGAGGAGACGCGCAGTCGCGGCGTCGCCGTCGACGTGCAGACCTCGCTGGCGAGCGTGCCGGGCGTTGCCGGCGATCCCGCGGAGCTGCGCGAGGCGATGACGAACCTCATCCTGAACGCGGTGGACGCCATGCCCGAGGGCGGCACGCTGACCCTGACGACGGCGGTGGAGCACGGCGAGGTCACCGTGACGGTGGCGGATTCGGGCGTCGGGATTCCCGAGGCCATCCGCGCCAAGATCTTCGATCCGTTCTTCACGACGAAGGGGCCGCAGGGGACCGGGCTCGGGCTTTCGATGACGTACGGAATCCTCTCGCGGCACGGCGCGCGCATCACGGTCGAGAGCCGCGAGGGGCAGGGGACCGTGTTTCGGCTGACGTTCCCACCGGGCGAGTCTCACGACGTGGAAGGGCCGGTCCCCGCCGAGCCGGCGCCGCTCGGCGTGTCACTCCGGTGCCTGGTCGTCGACGACGAGGAGCAAGTCGGCACCGTCCTGGGCGACATGCTCAAGACGGGCGGGCACCGAGTCGTGGTGCTCAACGACGGCGGCGAGGCGATCGAACGGTTCCGCGCCGAGCCCTTCGATGTGGTCCTCAGCGACCTGGCGATGCCGCGCGTCTCGGGGTGGCAGGTGGCCCAGGCCGTGAAGGAGATCGCGCCGGCGGTGCCGGTGATCCTGGTCACCGGCTTCGGCGTCGAGCTGTCGGCGGAGGAGCGCCGAGCCCAGGGCGTCGATCTCGTGCTCGTGAAGCCGCTGCGGATCAGCGAAGTGCTGGACGTCGTCGCCCGCGCGGGCCGGCGGCGTGCCCAGCGACCCTGAACGGAGGACGATCGCCATGGACTTCCGCTACCTGACGCTCGAGCGCCGCGACGGCGTCGCGACGATCACGCTCAACCGCCCCGACGCGTTCAACGCGCTCAACCTCGACCTCGGCCGGGAGCTGTTCCACGCCTCCCTCGAGGTCGACGAGGATCCGGCGGTTCGCTGCGTCGTCGTCACCGGCGCCGGCCGCGCGTTCTGCGCCGGCGGCGACGTCAAGGACTTCGTCGACAACCTCGAGCGCATCGGCGCCCTCGTCAAGGAGCTGACGACGTACCTGCACGGGGCCGTCTCCCGGTTCTGTCGCAGCGACAAGCCCGTCATCATGGCGGTGAACGGCGTCGCGGCGGGCGGCGGGCTGAGCTTCGCGCTCTCCGGCGACGTGGTCGTCGCCGCCGAGTCGGCGCGCTTCACGATGGCGTATTCCAGGATCGCCGCCACGCCCGACGGGTCGTCGTCGTATTTTCTGCCGCGCCTCATCGGCCTGCGGCGCGCGATGGAGCTCTACTTCACCAACCGCGTGCTCTCGGCGCGCGAGGCGCTCGAATGGGGTCTCGTCACCCGCGTGGTGCCCGACGCCGAGCTGACCGCCGCCGTCTCGACGCTGGCGCGCGAGCTGGCGCAGGGGCCGACGAAGGCCTTCGGCGGCGCCAAGCGGCTCTTCCATCAGTCGACGTGGGAGAGCCTCGAGACGCAGATGGAGCTGGAGGCGCAGGCGATCGCCGCCAGCGGCCACACCGACGACTTCCGGACCGGCGTGACGGCGTTCGCCCGCAAGCAGGCGCCCACGTTCCAGGGGAGGTGACGCGCCCATCGACTGACCGGCCGATCCTCGGTTACAATTGTGGCGACGATTTCCTCAGGAGAGTCACATGGCCAACACGACCGACGCGCGACGTTCCGGAGCGACCGTCAAGCTCTTCTACCGGCCAGGCTGATCGTCCTGCGCCAAGACGAAGGAGCTCCTCTCGTCTTGGGGGGTCGAGTTCGACCCGGTCGACGTGCAGGCGAATCCGGCGGGCTACGATGAGCTGAAGCGACTGGGAATCGGACGCGTGCCGGCCGTGACGGTCGGCGATCGCGGCGCCCACGGCTGGAACCCGCCCGCGTACGCCGCGCTGCTGGGCATCCCGTACTCGGCGGCCCTGAAGCTCCCGCCGACCGAGCTGGCCAAGCGCCTCGACATCATCCTCGATTCCACCCAGGCACTCGTGCGTGCGGTCCCCGATCAGCACATGGACTGGCGGCCGCCCGAGCGCAACCGGACCCTGCGCAATCTCGGCTATCACGTCTTCCGGCTCTCGCTGGCGTTCGTGGACGGCATGGACCTCGGCGAGTTCCCGGAGAACTGGCTCCTGGACCAGGCGCCGCCCGATCTTCGCGACGGCGCGGCTCTGGCGCGCTACGGTGCCCTGGTGCGCGGGCGCATCACCGGGTGGTTCGAGGGCGCGTCGCCCCGCGAGTTCGAGCGCGTGATCAAGGTGTACTACGGCCCGCAGTCCGGCCACGACCTGCTCGAGCGCACGACGTGGCACGCCGCGCAGCACCTGCGGCAGCTCTACGCGCTGGCCGAGCGACTCGAGATCACGCCGCCGGCGCCGATGCCGGTCGACGCGTTCCAGGGACTGCCGCTCCCCGACGCACTCTGGTGACGCGGGTCGACTACGACGAGCGTCTCCACCGCGCGTATCGAGCCGGTCGGGCCCTCTCCGCCGACACGGGCCGGCTCTGGACGGCGGCGATCGCCCGCCACCTCGGCGGGGCGCGGGGAGACCTCACGATTCTCGACCTCGGCGCCGGCATCGGACGGTTCTCGATCCTGCTGGCCGACGGGTTCGACGCTCGGGTCGTCGCCGTCGAGCCGTCCGCGAAGATGCGCGCCGAGGCCGAGCGCGGCAGCGCGCATCCCCGGGTCGTCTACCAGGAGGGCTCCGCGGCCTCCGTCCCCGCTGCCGCCGGCGCGTTCGACTTCGCGTTCCTGTCCATGGTCGTCCATCACGTTCCGGACCTTGCTGCCTGCGCGCGCGAGCTCTCCCGGGTCGTCAAGCCCGGCGGCCTGGTGTTCATCAGAAATACATTCGGCGGACGGCTCGACGGTGTGCCGCTCTACCGGTTCTTTCCGTCCGCCCGCGCGATCGACGAGGCGCGGCTGCCGAGAGCAGAGCAGGTCCACGAGACGTTCCGGGCGAACGGCTTCGGGTTCGTGACGCTCGAGGCGGTCGAGCAGCAGATCGACCCGAGCCTTCACGCCCACTACGAGCGCATCGGACACCGCGCCCTCTCGACCTTCGAGCTGATGACCGACGCCGAGTTTCAGGAAGGGCTCGAGCGCATGCGGCAGGCCGTCGAGCTCGAGACCACGCCGGCGCCCGTCCTCGAGCGCGTCGATCTTCTCGTGCTGCGTCGCCAGGCGACCTGACGGCCGGGCCGTCACCCGGCGTCGCGGGCGAGTCGCACGCCGTAGTCGGAGTAGCGCAGGTGAGGCGGCAGCGACGAGCGATGGGCGACGGGACTCCAGGGGTCGGCGTGACGCCAGGCGCCGCCGCGGCTCACTCGCCGCGTTCCGGCCTGGGGACCCCGCGGGTTCCGCGTCGGCGAGCCCTGGTAGTAGGCCTCGTCGAACCAGTCGCCGCACCACTCATGGCACACGCCCGAGAGATCGGTGAGCCCCAGCGGATTGGCCGGCGTCTCGCCGACGCGGGGCGGACGCTCGAACGTGAGGCCGGGGCTCGCGTCGCCCCACGGGTAGCGCGCATCGTCGAGGCCGCCGCGCGCGGCTCGCTCCCACTCGGCCTCTGTCGGCAGCCGCGCCCCGGACCACGCCGCGAACGCGTGGGCCTCGGCCCACGAGAGGCCGACGACGGGCTGACGCGGATCGGCGTACGCGGGGTCGGACCAGAAGGGGGGCGGTGGAGCGCTCGTCGCGGCCAGATAGGCCGCGAACTCCCCATTGTTCACCGGCGTGCGGGCGATGAGGAACGCGTCCACCCAGACCACATGCGCCGGGCGCTCGCATGGATGGCCCTGACTCCAGCCCATCCGGAACTCTCCAGCCGGGACGCGCGCGAAGTCCACGCCGTATAATAGGCGCTCCTCGACGGTCGTCTATATGACGGTCGTCAATATAAGGAGAAGCCCATGAACGTCGCCCCGCGGATGGCCCGGCTGGGAACCGAGTCCGCGTT
>QHSM01000428.1 GCA_003221595.1 Candidatus Rokuibacteriota bacterium
GTCCGCAGCCCGAACTGCTTCTATCCCAACCTGCCGTACGTGGACTCGGTGGAGCTCACGATCATCCCCGATCCGAACGCGGCCCTCGCCGCGTTCCTGGCGGGAAAGTTAGACTTCGGCCCGGAATACGGCATGACGATCCGCCGGGGCGACGTGGCCGCCGCCAAGAAGCGTCTCGGCCGCTGGTGGCTGCCGCTGCAAACCCGCGAGTTCCTCGTGCCCTCCGGCAGGATCACCGCCATGAAGCTCGACCAGGATCCGCTCAAGGACGTGCGGGTCCGCCGGGCGATAGCCATGGCTGACAACTGGCGCGAGATCCTCGAGCGTAATCCGTTGGCGCAAGGGAAAGGCGCGCCCAACCCCGTCATCCCCGCCGCGCTCAAGGAATGGTCAGTCCCGATCCGGGAGCTGCCCCCCGAAGGCCGGAAGCTCTATGAGCCCCCCGATCCGGCGGGCGCCAGGCAGCTGCTGACCGCGGCCGGCCAACCCGGCGGCATCAGGATCCCGGTCGAGACGACGGCGGGGTACGGACCCGAATGGATGGATGCTGTCCAGGTCACCCTGAAGAGCTGGAAGGCCGCCGGCATCGAGGCGGACCTCAAGGTGCAGGACTACGAAGCCTTCGTCTCCAGCTCCGTCTACGGCAAGTTCGACAAAATGATGCTCGCCATGCGCGACGGCGCGACCGATCCCGACTCGTATCTCGCGGCGCTGCTGCCGGGCGATCCCCTCAACGCATCCGGCGTCAACGACCCCAAGCTCACGGAGATGATCAAGCGCCAGCGGCGCACATTCAAGGACAGCGCGCGCCGGGACATCGTCTACGACATCCAGCGCTATTGCTCCCAGCAGGTCTATTACGCCTGTGGCCCTTCGCCGAGCGTGGTGGCCGCGTGGACGCCGAACGTCACCGACTTCGGCCCGAACATCGGGCCCGACTACGGAGGGCGGCTCATGTCCGCCTGGTTCGACAAATCAGTTCAATAACGCGTCCGCTCGTCCTCGCCGCTCTGCTGGTCCTCGTCGCTGGGCCCGACGCCTCGGCCCACGACGAGAGGTTTTCCGCCTCCAGGGTGGAGATCAAGCCGAACGAGGTTCTCTGGACGGTAGACGTGGGGGTGGCGGGCCTCGAGAAGGTCGTGAGGCTTCCGGCCGGTGAGCTCGAGCTCACCGATGCCCAGCTGCAGGATGCGAAATCGGACATCGACGCCTACCTGCTCGAATGTCTCAAGGTCGAGATCAACGGCAGCCCGGTAGAGGCCGAAGCCGGCGCGCTGGAGCCGCTCTATGCCTCCACCGTCGCGACCGGCCAGAAATACATCTCGTACGCGCGCCAGCACTTCCGGTTCCGCTCACCGACCGAGGCGAAGCGCGTTCAGCTCTCGTCCGCGCTCTTTTTCACCGTCATCAGGAACCACCAGGCAGCGGTCATCGTCTCGTGGGGTGGAGCGCAGAAAGTCTTCACCAAGTACGGTCCGTTCGAGCTCGACCTGACGCCTGCGCGGCTCAATCCGACGATCCTGGGCACCGCGACGGAGTTCATCCTCTGGGGGATGCATCACATCTTCGTGGGCTACGACCACATCGCGTTCCTCATGGCCCTGCTTCTCGCGGCGCAGCGGCTGCGCGACATGGTGCGCGTCGTGACGTCGTTCACGGTTGCCCACAGCATCACGCTGCTGCTCGCGGCTCTCGATGTGATCCGCCTGCCCGGAGCGGTGACCGAATCGTTGATCGCCGCGTCGATCGTCTACGTGGCCGCCGAGAACTACTTCATCACGCAGGGAAGTCACCGGTGGATACTCACCTTCGCGTTCGGCCTGGTCCACGGGTTGGGCTTCTCGAGCGTGCTGCGGGAGCGGCTCCAGGATCTTCAGTCCATCGCGGTGCCCGTCGTGTCGTTCAATCTCGGCGTGGAGCTCGGCCAGATTTCGATTCTGCTCGTCGTGCTCCCCGTGCTCACGTTGATCCGCAGGGCCCCCGATGAGAAGGGGCGGGAACGGCGTCAGTGGTGGCTGGTCCGGGTGGGTTCGCTGCCGATCCTGCTCCTGGGCTCGTTCTGGCTCGTCGACCGCGTCTTTCAGCTGAACCTGATGCCGTTTTGAGGTGGCGGCTCGGCCGCCGTCACTCGTTGTGCGAGTGGACGGGAAGGCCGTCGTGGGCGTGCGCGCCGATCCGATGGTGGCGCTCGCCGCCCTCGCCCTGGGGATCGACGTGGACCATGACGGTTCCCAGGTGCGGTAGCTGGTGAAGGAGCTGTGCCGCACCTCCTTGGCGATGGCGTGCCCGGCGGTGACCGAGAAACCTCCCGGTACCGTCACGTGCAGCTCGGCGTGCAAGCGATGCCCGACCCACCGAGCCTTGACCTCCGAGACCTCCTCGACGTTCGGTACGCGACCCGCCGCATGGGTAATCGTGTCGACGACCTCGGGTTCCACGGCGTCGAGCGCACGGGCCAGGACGAGCCGCGCCGACTGCCAGACAATGGCGAAGATCGCGACCGAGATCACGAGGCCGACCACCGGATCGGCCAGGGGGTAGCCGGCCCACACCCCGATCGCCCCGACCAGCACGGCGAGGCTCGTCCAGCCGTCCACGCGCGCGTGGTAGCCGTCCGCGATCAGCGCGGCGCTCCCGATCTGCCGGCCCACCCGGATGCGGAAGACGGCCACGGCCTCGTTGCCCAGGAATCCGATCACGGCCGCGACCATCACGGCCCCGAGGTACTCCAGGCCCTGCGGGTGCAGCAAACGCTGAATCGCCTCGTAGGAGGCCACGAGCGCGCTCGCGGCGATCGTGGCCACGATCATCAATCCCGCGAGGTCCTCCACTCGCCCGAGGCCATAGGTGAATCGCTTGGTCACGCCCCGCCGGACCAGCAGGAACGCGACGCCGAGGGGAATGGCGGTGGCCGCGTCCGCGAAGTTATGGATGGTGTCGGCCAGGAGCGCCACGCTGCCGGACAGGGCGACCACGCCCGCCTGCAGAACCGCGGTGGCGAACAGACCGACGAACGACCACTTGAGCGTCCAGAGGCCGCGCGCCGTCGAGGTGATGGAGGGATCGCCGACGCCATGCGCGTGGGCGTGGACCCGCTCGTCGCCGTGCGCATGTCCGTGCGGGGCGCGCTCGTCATCGTGGTGCCGATCGCTCATGCGCCTCCTCCGCCGGGCCGCCACCGCAGGAATAGCGTCCTCGCCCCGCCCGGGATCAGGAACAGCCCCGCCGTGGTCAGCATGGCAGGCCCGGTCGGCAGCGAGAAGACGAACGACAGGTAGAACCCGACCAGAGCGGACGAGACGCCGAAGACGACCGACAGGACAAACGCCCTACCGAGTCGCTCGGTGAGCGTCAGGGCCGCCGAGGCCGGGATGACCATGAAGGCGAAGACCGGCAGGGCCCCGATGGACATGATCGACACGGCAATCGTGAACGCGATGGTCAGGAGCAAGATCCGGTTGAACAGCCGCGTGCGCAGACCGGAAGCGGTGGCCGTCTCGGGATCGAGCGACGTGAAGACGAACTCCTTGTAGAGGACGAAATGGATCAGCAGCACCGCGGCAGCCGTCACCGCCTGCACCCACAGCTGCTCCACGGACACGAACACCGAGTTGCCGAACAGGATGTCCTCGATGGCGTGGGCCTCGGCGCTCAACGCGTCGAGAATCAGCAAGGTGAGACCGGCCGGGAGCAGGTAGCCGATCCCGAGGATGCTCTCTCGCGTGATCCGCTTCTCGCTCACCTGCCGGGCCAGGAAGATCGCCGCCAGACAGGCGAACACGATCGAGGTCGCGCCCGGGCCGCTCAGAAACCGCGACTTCACCTCGCTCGCATGGTGGCCGAAGAGCCCCGCGACCAGGAACGCGCAGGCGACGCCCAGCGAGGAGATCTGCGAGATCGCCGCGCTGACGAACACGATGCGCTTGAGGATCACGTAGACGCCCAGAAACGCGCTCACGAGCGCCACCAGGGCTCCGGCCAGGATGCCGTTTTGCAGAATGGGCAGCGCATCGAGAAAGGTCATCCCGTTCCGCTCGACCAGCAGCAGGCTGGACAGGACGGGAATCGACTTCACGAGGTCATCCACGGCGGAGCCCCCCTGCCCGGCTCGGTCGAGCCGTGGGCGAACAGGAATCGTCGACCGTCGACCGTGTGCACGTCGACGCCCACGTGGTACAGCTCCTCGAGCGTCTTGCCGTTCAGGAGCTCGTCGGTCGTCCCGGTCTTGAACACCCCTTCGTGGCCGTGAATGAGCATCAGCTGTCTCGCGTAGTTCGCGACGAGGTTCAACGAGTGACTGATCATCAGGAGCGTCCGCCCGGACCCGCGGCGGAGATCCGAGATCAATTCCATGATGCCCGTCTCGCCCGCGAGGTCCATCCCGTCGGTGGGCTCGTCGAGCACGAGCACGTCGGGCTCGGGCACGAGACCGCGGGCGATCAACGTTCGCTGCTTCTGTCCGCCGGACAGCGCCCGGAACGGCTTCCGCGCGAGATTGGCGATCCCCACCCGATCCATGTAGGAGAGGGCAAGCTCTCGATCGGCCCGTGACACGCGCCGGCCCGGCCCGATGCGGGGATAGCGCCCCATCACCACGACGTCCAACGCCGAGAGGGGGAAGATATCGTCGATCACGCCGCGCTGGGGTACGTAGCCGAAGGTGAGACCCGGACTCCGCTCGATCGTCCCGGCATGCGCGGGGATGATCCCCAGGAGCGTCTTCATGAGCGTGGTCTTGCCGGCGCCGTTGGGACCGACGACGCCCCACCAGTCCCCTTGCGCGATCGACAGATTGATGCCGGACAGCAGCGGCCGCCCCGCGTACCCGATGGCGAGGTCGCGCACGTCCAGGAGGACGGACATCAGCTCGGGGTCCTGACCGCCTGCAGCGCCCGGGTCAAATTCTCGTAGATCCGGTCGAACAGCGCGAAGTAGTCGTCGATGCCGTCCGCCTGGCTTACCGACCACGGCAGCGCGAGCAGCGACGCGCCGGCCTGCCGGGCGATTTCACCGAGCATCGCCTGGTTCTGGTATGTCTCGGCCACGATCAGCTTCACGCCGTGCTGGGTCATCTTCGCGACGACCTCGGCCTTCTCGTCGCGGTCGGGCGGGTTGTCGAGGTTTCCGACCGCGAGTATGAGCGGCTCGGGTGGCTCGACGTAGGCGAGAATCTGCAACCCGTGCCGCCGAGCCAGATACGTCCAGCTGCGATGGGCGCTGACGATCTGCATGCCTTCGAAGGGCTTCATCTGCGCGTCCCATTCGGCCAGCCTCTCGGCCAGCTTCGACGCGAAGCGCTCGTAGTTCGCCCGGAAGACGTCCGCGTTCGTCGGATCCAGGAGCACGAGCTTCTCGAAAATGACCTGGGCAGTCGTCATCCCGTTCGACGGGTCGAGCGCGTAGTGGTGGTTGTTGCCCACCGGCATCTGGGTCTCTTTCGACACGACCGCGGACTGCACGGCGAACAGGGCCCTCAGCAACACGGACGCCCTCACGTCGGCGGGACCGTAGGGAATCAGCGTCGCTCCCGTCGAGGCGTCCAGATAGCCGGACTTGCCCTCGCGAATCCGGCCGTTCGTCGATTCAGCGAGTGCCGTCGGAAGCCACGCCGCCTCGAGACCCTGCCCGTTCACGATCAGCAGATCGGCCCGGTTGAGGAGCACCGAGAAGCTGCGTTTCGGGAGAATCGCATGGGGGTCCTGCGAACCTTTGACGAGGTACGTCACCGAGACGCGATCGCCACCGACGACGCGCGCGAGGGCGGCGTGAGTCTCCGTGGTCGCCACGACGCGGAGCTTCGCCTCGGCCGGCGCGGCCACGACGGAGAGCAGTGCGACCAGGAGCAGCGAGGCGGCCGGCCGGGTGGTCATCCTACGAGGCTCTCGCCGCCTGGAGCGCCGGAACGATCTCCCGATAGAGCCTGTCGAAGAACTCGGATACCGTCCGGATCCCCTGGTCCTCGCTCACCGAGCTCGGAAGGACGAGCGCCTTCGCCCCGGTCAGCCGTGCGACCTCGTCGATGATCGAGCGATTCTGGTACGTCTCGGCCAGGATGATCTTGACTCCGCTCCGCTTCATGCGATCGACCAGCGACGCCATGTAGGCGGCGCTGGGCGGCAGGGTCTCCTTCGGCTCGATGTAGTCGAAGACCTTCAGGCCGTGACGGCGAAGCAGATAGTTCCAGCTCCGGTGGTAGCTGACGACCTGCATCCCGCGAAACGGCTCCATGAGCTTGTCCCACTCCTTGAGATGCTCGCTGAAGTGCGCGGTGAAGCGCTCGTAGTTGCCTCGATAGTACGGCGCGTTGGGCAGATCGACCTCGGCCATCTTGTCCGCAATGTTGCGCGCGATGATCGTCGTGTTGCCCGGGTCCAGCCAGTAATGATGGTTGCCGAGCCGCATCGTGCCGCCGACACCGAGGTTGAGGATGAAGAACGGAGTGCCCTCGATCTCGTCCGCGCTGTACGGGATGATGTCGACCCCGACGGAGCAGTTCACGAATCCCGGATGCCCTTCCATGATGTTCGCGTTCCGCGCGTTGACGAGCGCGACGTCCAGCCAGCCCAGCTCGATCAGCTGGCCGTTCGCGACGAGCTCGGCCTTCTCGTCGCGGTCGGGCAGGTTGTCGAGGTTCCCGACCGCGAGTATGAGCGGCTCCGGCGGCTCGACGTAGGCCAGGATCTGCAACCCGTGCCGCCGCGCCAGATACGTCCAGCTGCGATGGGCGCTGACGATCCGCATGCCCTCGAACGGCTTCATCTGCGCGTCCCATTCGGCCCGCGGACCTACATCGGGTCCAGGAACTTGCCAACACCCGGAGTCACGGTGCCCAGCCCAACGCTGAGCTGGAAGAAGACAGCACTGTAGGCCGGATCACGCCCGGAGGGGAAGCTGTAGTCGTACTGGACTCCGAGCTTCGCCACCGACGTGATCAGGAATCGCAGGCCGCCCGTGAGGCGAAGATACGAGTCCTCGTTTCCCTTCGGAATTCCGACGTAGTCGACCCGACCGGTCACTTGCCAGTGCCGTGTAAATCGATAGCCGAGCTCCGAGAAAAATCCGCCGACCACGTCGCTATCGACCTGCTGCCCCTTCCGAGCACCCGCGGTGACGATGGGGTTGTCCCGGAAGGCCCAGATGCCTTCCGTCAGCCACCGAATGTACGGCCAGCTCTGGGCCCCCGACTTCCAGCGAAACATGACGTCCCCGCCGAGGAGATACGTGAGGTCGTTACTATTGGGCTTGTTCTTGCCCAGGGCACCCGAGACGCCGAGCGAGAGATCGCTGTTGTCGGTCAGGTCCCAAAACGTCTCGGCCCTCGCGAATCCCACGATGTCCTGGGTCGTTTGCAGCGCGAAGGTCGGCGGCGTGCTACTGGTCGCCGCCGGGTACCCGTCCTCCGTTCCCTTGCTCTGGACCGACAGCGCGAGCTGGACGAACTGGGAGATGGGCGGCTGATATGTGACTTCGGCGCCGAGCAGGTGAACGCCGTCGACGCCCAGAAACTTCACGTTGATCAGCGGCGGATCCTCGAGAAACCATTCGTGGTCGTGGATCTGATTGAACTGCCCGAACTTGACCCGG
>QHSM01000429.1 GCA_003221595.1 Candidatus Rokuibacteriota bacterium
GAGGGCAGCTCGTGTTTCTCTCGGGCGTCACCGCGGCCGCCGTCTATCACAGCCACCCGCACCGCGAGGAAGAGTTCGATCTGCCGCCGACGATGCGCGAGCAGGCCGTGCTGGTGATGGAGAATCTCAAGAAGACCCTCGAGGCGGCCGGCTGCACCTTCGCCGACCTGGTCTCGGCAACGCGCTTCCTCACCGACGTCGCGGAGCAAGACGATCTCAATCGCGTCTGGGCCGCGTACCTCGGCCGTCACCTGCCGACGACGACGACGGTCGAGGTCTCCTGCCTGGCCACGCACCCCAAGTGCAAGCTCGAGATCAGCGCGATCGCCGTGGCCGACGAGGGGCGGGGCTGATGGCCGCCGTCGGCTTCGTCGGGCTCGGCGCGATGGGCAGCCGCATGGCGAAGCGGCTGCTCGACTCCGGCCGCAGCGTCGTCGGCTACAACCGGACGCCCGACAAGGCCCGGGCGCTCGCCGCCGCCGGCCTCACACTCGCGAAGTCCCCGCGCGCGGTGGCCGAAGCCACGGACGCGGTCTTCAGCATGGTGACCGACAACGTCGCGCTCCGCGCGATCGGCCTCGGGCCCGACGGAGTCGTCGCCGGGCTGCGGCCGGGCGCCGTCTGGGTCGAGATGAGCACGGTCAGCCCCGCCGTCACGCGCGAGCTGGGCCAGGCCGTCGCCGCCCGGGGCGCCGCCCTGATCGACGCGCCCGTCTCCGGCAGCCCGGTCACGCTCGAGGCCGGCCAGCTCTCGTTCATGGTCGGGGGCGACCCGGCGGCGCTCGAGAAAGTTCGGGAGCACGTCCTGGCGATCGGGCCGACCATCACGCACGTCGGCGAGCTCGGACTCGCGGTCACGATGAAGATCGCGACGAATCTGAACCTCGCCGTCCAGATGCTCGCGTTCTGCGAGGCGGTGGCGCTCGCCGAGAAGGCCGGGATCGAGCGCGAGCGCGCCGTCGAGGTGCTGCTGAAGTCGGTCATCGCCTCGCCGATGATCAAGTACCGCGGACCGTTCGTGCTGGGCATGCCCGCCGAAGCCCTGTTCAACGTGGACATGAGCAAGAAGGACCTCGGCCTCGCGCTCGAGATGGGACGCACGCTCGGCGTGCCGTTGCCGAGCGTCGCGCTCGTCGATCAGCTGCTGAGCGCCGCCCGCGGCCTCGACCTGGCCGACTACGATTTCGCGGTCGTCTTCGACGTGATCGCGCGGATGAGCGGGCTGCGCCCGAGCGCGAAGCTCACCGCAGGGTGAGGGTGGCGCGGCCGGATGCCGTGTCCACGCTGAGCGTGAACGCGTCGAGCACGTCGCGGCCGAGCAACCCGTCGACGCTTCCCGGAGAGGTCTCGCTCGAGCCATCGGCGCGGGTGGCGCGAAGCGTCGGCGGGAGCGCATGGGCGATCACCACCAGGGGCCCGATGCGGGCGCCGGCGACCTCCAGGATGGGGATCGTCACCAGGGTCGCGGTCGACACGCCCGTGATCCCGACGACCTGTATCGGACGACCCGTCTGATCGCCGAGCCCGGCGCGCGCGATCACCTCGGGCGCGATCACGGTGCGGTCGGCGCCCGTGTCCACGATCAGGGTCAGCGGGACGCCGTTGAGGCGGGCTTCGGCGATGATGGGCGCTCCGGGGGTGACCCGGAGCGCGGTCGGCTCGTTCGTGGCCGCCGGAGCCGGACGGGCCTGCGGCGTGCTGAGAAGCGTCGCCGTGTCGCGGAACGTCGGCGGAATCGAGGCGAGGTCCGAGGTGTAGTACACGACCCCCTCCGCGTCCGTCCACTTGTAGAGCTCGGCGAGGGCGGGTGCGGCCGAGAGGCAGCCAGCCACGAGGAGCAGCGCCAGCCCGGCGTGTCGCGTAATGGCCTCGCGTCCTACCGGACGACCTTCTTCGCCCGGAGCGCGCGGATCTCCTCGGCGGAATAGCCGCACTCCATCAGCACCTCGTCGGTGTGCTCGCCTTGCATCGGCGCCGGCCGGCGCACGCCCGGGCGCATCCGCGAGTACTTCACCGGCGTGCCGATCACCGGGATCTCGCCGAGCCGCGGGTGCGTGACGCGCTCGATCATCTGGCGCGCCGCGGTCTGCGCGTCGTTCATCACCTGGGCCACCGTGTTCACCGGCGTGGCCGGCACACCGGCGTCCTCGAGGAGCTTCAGCAGCGGCTCGCGGTCGCACTTCGCGATCGCGTCGGCCACCGCCGCCTCCAGCTCCACGCGGTGCCGCACGCGGTCGAGATTTTTCGTGAAGCGCGCGTCGTCCCGCATGGCGCCGAGGTCGAGCGCCGCGACCAGCCGCTGCCAGAACCGGTCGTTGGCGCCGGCGATGAACACCCACTGGCCGTCGCGGCAGCGGAAGTTCCGGTACGGCGAGAGGGACGGATGGGAGGAGCCGAGCGCCTTCGGCACGGCGCCGGTGAGCAGGAACCCTTCCGCGTGATAGTTCAAGAGCGTCACGGCCGTCTCCAGGAGGGAGCCGTCCACGCGCTGGCCCAGGCCGGTCTTGGCCCGGAACAGGAGGGCATTGACGATGCCGAAGGCGGAAAAGATCCCCGTCGTGAGATCGAGGAACGAGACGCCGGCGCGGACCGGCGGGCCGTCGGGCTCGCCGGTGATCGACATGATCCCGCTGAACGCCTGCATGAGGGCCTCGTAGCCGGCCCCGTCCTTTCGCGGGCCGGTGCGCCCGAACGCCGAGATCGAGCAGTAGACGAGGCCCGGATTGATCGCCGCCAGGGCGTCGTAGCCGAGACCGAAGCCCTCCATCGTGCCCGTCCGGAAATTCTCGATGAGCACGTCGGCGCGCTTGACGAGATTGCGCAGGATGTCGGCCCCTTCCGGGGCCTTCAGATCGAGCATGAGGTCCCGCTTGTTGCGGTTGATGACGAGAAAGGCCGCCGACTCGCCGTCCTTGTGGGGCGGCCAGGTGCGGGATTCATCGCCCGCTCCGGTGTCCTCTACCTTGATGACGTCGGCCCCCATGTCGGAGAGGAGCATGCCGCAGAAGGGACCGGCGAGAACACGCGAGAGGTCGATGACCCGGACACCGTCGAGCGAAAGGGCCCCGGTGATCATGTGCGCTACTATAACTCTATGTCTCGACTCCGCGAGGCGGTGGCAGAGCGCATCCTCGTCCTGGACGGCGCCATGGGCACCATGATCCAGGCCGCCGGCCTCGAGGCCGCCGACTTCGGCGGCGCCCAGTATGACGGGTGCAACGAGCACTTGAACCTCACGCGCCCCGACGTGATCGGGGCGATCCACGCCGCCTACTTCGAGGCCGGCGCCGATCTCGTGTCGACCAACACCTTCGGCTGCGCGCCGTACGTGCTCGCCGAGTACGGCCTGGCCGAGCGCGCCTACGAGATCACCCTCGCCGCCGGCCGGCTCGCGCGCGAGGTCGCCGGCGCGCGCTTCGTCGTCGGCGCGATGGGGCCGTCGACGCGCTCGATCAGCGTCACCCGCAACGTCACCTTCCACGAAGTCCGGGAAGCGTACGCGCTGCAGGCGGCGGCGCTCATCGCCGGCGGCGTCGACGCGCTGCTGCTCGAGACGGCCCAGGACACGCTGAACCTCAAGGCGGCGGCGCTCGGTGTCCGCGCCGCGATGCGGGAGGCCGGCGTCGACCTGCCGCTCATGGTCAGCGGCACGATCGAGCCGATGGGGACGATGCTCGCCGGCCAGGGTGTCGAGGCGCTCTACGTGGCGCTCGAGCACCTCGATCTCTTCTCGATCGGGCTCAACTGCGCCACCGGGCCCGAGTTCATGACCGATCACCTGCGCTCGCTGGCGGCGATGTCGACCCGCTATGTGAGCGTCTACCCGAACGCGGGCCTGCCGGACGAGCGCGGGCAGTACGCCGAGACCCCCACGAGCCTCGCCTTCAAGATGAAGCGCTTCGTCGCCGAGGGCTGGGTCAATTTCATCGGCGGCTGCTGCGGAACGACGCCGGCCCACATCGGGGCGCTGAAGACGCTGGTGGCCGGCCGCGCCCCGCGCGTTCCGGCGAGGCAGGAGCCCCAGGCGGTCAGCGGGATCGAGGTGTTCTATCCCGCCGACGACAACCGCCCGCTGTTCGTGGGCGAACGCACCAACGTGATCGGCTCACGGCGGTTCAAGGAGCTGATCGTCGCCGACCAGTTCGAGGAGGCCGCCGAGATCGGCCGCGCGCAGGTGAAGAACAGCGCCCAGATCCTGGACGTCTGCCTGGCCAATCCCGACCGGGACGAGAACGCCGACGTGGACCGGTTCATGGCGCAGATCACCCGCAAGGTGAAGGTCCCGCTCATGATCGACTCGACGGACGCCGCGGTGATCGAGACGGCGCTCCGCCACTGTCAGGGCAAGTCGATCGTGAACTCGATCAATCTCGAGGACGGCGAGGAGCGGTTCGAGAAGGTCGTGCCGCTCCTGCGCGCCTACGGCGGCGCCGTCGTCGTGGGCTGCATCGACGAGGACAAGCGCCAGGGCATGGCGGTCACGCGTCAGCGCAAGCTCGCGATCGCCGAGCGGTGCCACGACCTCCTCACCGGGAAGTACGGTCTGCCGGCTCGCGACCTCATCTTCGACGCGCTCGTCTTTCCGGTCGGCACGGGCGATGCCAACTACATCGGCTCGGCCGTCGAGACCATCGAGGGGATCCGCGCCATCAAGCAGCGGTTTCCGGAGTGCAAGACGATCCTCGGGGTCTCGAACGTCTCGTTCGGCCTGCCCCCCGCGGGCCGCGAGGTGCTCAACTCGGTCTTCCTCTATCACTGCACCAAGGCGGGCCTCGACTACGCGATCGTGAACACCGAGCGCCTCCAGCGCTACCCGTCCATTCCCGAGGAGGAACGGCGGCTGGCCGAGGACCTCATCTACTGGCGGGGTGACGACCCGGTGGCCGCCTTCGCCGCGTATTTCCGGGAGAGGCGGACGGCGCCGCCCGCCGCCGAGACCCTCACGCTCGACGAGCGGCTGGCCCGCTACATCGTCGAGGGCAGTCGCGACGGGCTGATCGACGACCTGAACGCGAAGCTCGGGGAAGCCGCGCCGCTCGACATCGTCAACGGTCCCCTGATGCGGGGCATGGACGAGGTCGGACGGCTGTTCAACGACAACCAGCTCATCGTGGCCGAGGTCCTCCAGTCGGCGGAGGCGATGAAGGCCGCCGTTGGGCACCTCGAGCAGTTCATGGAAAAGGCCGCATCGGCCACGCGGGGCACGATCGTGCTGGCCACGGTCAAGGGCGACGTCCACGACATCGGCAAGAACCTCGTGGACATCATCCTCTCGAACAACGGGTATCGCGTGATCAACCTGGGCATCAAGATCCCGCCCGAGGAGCTGATCGCGGCGTACCACACCCACAAGCCGGACGCGTTCGGCCTGTCCGGCCTGCTGGTGAAGTCGGCGCAGCAGATGGTCCTGACCGCTCAGGACCTCCGTGCCGCCGCGATCGAGATTCCGCTCTTCGTCGGCGGGGCCGCGCTCACCCGGAAGTTCGCGGCGACGAGGATCGCGGCCGAGTACGGCGGGCTCACGCTCTACGCGAAGGACGCGATGGACGGGCTCGACCTCGCCAACCAGCTCTTCTCGGCGCCGACTCGCGAACCGCTCGTGGCGCGCATCCGACGCGAGCAGGCGGAGCTGTCCGCCGGTCCGGCGGCGGTCCCCGAGACCGCGCCGTCGGCGCCGCCACCGGCCCCGCCGCGGCGGCTCGAGCGCGTGGCCGCGCCCGTGCCCCCGGACCTCGAGCGTCACGTCCTGCGCGACGTGCCCCTCGGCCAGATCTATCCCTATCTAAACCTCCAGATGCTTTACGGAAAGCATCTGGGAGTGCGCGGCCCGGTCGAGCGCCTGCTCGAAAGCGGGGATGCCAAGGTGCGCGAGGTCCACGAAATCGTCGAGGAGCTGAAGCGCGACGCCGTCAGTCGCGGGCTCCTCCACCCGCACGGCGCCTACCGCTGGTATCGCGCCCGGGCCGCGGGCGACACGCTGACACTGCTCGACGCCTCCGGGCGAGAAGCCGCGAGGTTCGACTTCCCGCGCCAGCCGGCCGGCGAGCGCCTCTGCCTCACCGACTACGTGAGGGACGACGCGGACGACTACGTGGCGCTGTTCGCGGTCACATGCGGCGCCGGTGTCAGGGAGCTCGCGACGGCGTGGAAGGACCGGGGGGAGTACGTTCGCTCCCACGCGCTCCAGGCGCTGGCCATCGAGTGCGCGGAAGCCTTCGCCGAGATGCTGCACTCGCGGCTGCGAACCCTGTGGGGTTTTCCGGATCCGCCCGAGCTGCCGATCAGCGAGAAGCTGAAGGCGCACTACCGGGGCGTCCGGGTGTCGTTCGGGTATCCGGCGTGTCCGAACCTCGCGGATCAAGCGACCCTGTTCGGGCTGCTGGAGCCCGAGACCTTCGGGCTCCACCTGACCGAGGGCTTGATGATGGATCCGGAGGCCTCGGTGTCCGCGCTCGTGTTCCATCACCCCGCCGCGAAGTATTTCAAGGCTGACTGACGCGCGGGGTCGTGAGACGCGACGGGGCCCGAGCCGGTGTTCCGGCTCGGGCCCGGTAGAGAGGCACGAGGAGTCGGCGCGGACTAGAACTTGATCTCGAGCCGCACCGCCGGGACACCAAGCGACCGCTCATTGGCCTTCACCCAGAGAGGCAAGCCCGCGTCGCTCAGGTAATAGGCGTCCAGCTGCAAGAGGTCGGACAGGGTGCTGGTTGTCTTGAGCTTGATGGGAAGCCGGAACTTGCCCGTGAAGGGCAGCTTGACGTCGCTGCCGTCGACCGTCGCGAC
>QHSM01000430.1 GCA_003221595.1 Candidatus Rokuibacteriota bacterium
ACGTTCGGGATGACGCGGGCGAGCGCGTTGGTGATCTCGGCCTCGCGGATCAGGCCGAGCGTCGTGATGTGGTCGCCGGCGCGCCCGGACCCGATCGACTGGAACCACGGCTTCTCGCGCAGGGCGATGGCCTTCGCCACGAAGACGTGCTCGGTCGAGCGGCGCGAGAAGTAACCGGTGAACTCGCCGAAGGGCCCCTCTGGCTCGCGCACGGTCGGGGGAATCTCGCCCTCGATGACGATCTCGGCGGCCGCCGGGACGTGCAGGTCGATGGTCGAGCACGGCGCGACCTCCAGCGGCTCGCCCAGGAGCCCCCCGACCACCTCGAACTTGCCCACGTCGGGCGGCGGATAGGCGAGCGAGCCCATCGACACCAGCGGATGGAGCCCGAGGACGATCGCGCACGGCAGCGCGCGGCCCTTCGTCTCGGCGCGCCGCTGATACTCGAACATGCGCCGGCGCGAGTGGAGGCTGACGCCCATGCGATCGGGACCCTTGAGCTGGAAGCGATGGTAGCCCTCGGTCTCGACGCCGGTGTCGGGATCACGCGCCACCAGCATGCCGGCGGTGAGGTAACGGCCCGCGTCGCCGGGGAAGTAGAGCGGCATGGGCAGCTTCGCGAGATCGAGCGCCCCGCCCGTGAGCACCCGGTGACCGAACGGCGCCTTGGGGACGACGACGGGCTTGACGTACTCCTTGATGCGGCGGGCGTACTCCGCGGCGAGCGCGCGCTCGTCGACACCGAGGGCGAACGCGAGCGCCCTCCGGCTCGCCACGACGTTGCAGACGATCGGGATGTCGTAGCCGGCGACCCGTTCGAAGACGAGTATCGGGAACCGGCGGCGGCGCTCGTACTCGAGGACGAGCGCCATCACGTCCTCTTCGATCGAGACCGGCTCGGTCACGCGGATGACCTCGCCCTGGTGGGCCCGCCCGTACGCGTCGACGAAGCTCCGGAGGTCCTGGCCGGCCATGGCCCTCGATCCTACCCCGGGAAGGGGTCAGAAGTGGAAGTGTGCGCCGAGGCCTAAATACTGCACCCGATCCTTGTAGAACTGCCCGTTCGGCGAATGGCCGTCGAAGTATTCGAGCAGGAACTGGAGCTTGCGGGTGAGCAGCACGCCGTCGATCTCGATGCCGGCGCGGGCCGAGACGTCGGGGCTCCAGTCGTTTTCCTGGTGCTGCTGGACGTCGACAGCAGCGATCGGCCGCCAGCGCGATGGGCGGGACGGCCAGGGGCTCGTGAGCTCCAGGCCGTACTGGAGCGACCACGGATCGAGGCTCGAGGGATCCTGCCCGAAGAGATACCCGCCGCCGGCGTACGTACGGAGCACGTCGCGGAGCTCGTAGGAGATCTTGAAGTCGACCTGCTGGTAGCTGAGGTTGATGCGATTGGTGCGGGTCCGGAGCAGGAACTCGTCGCCCAGGTGGCTGCTCTGATGAAAAACGCGGAGCTGCATCGAGAGGTCCTCGTACCGGAAGCTCAGCGGGATCCCGACCATGTAGTCGGCGTTCACCAGGTCGAAGGAGGGGGCGTTCAGATCGAAGATGGAGAAGACGCCCGCCTGGAGGCCGATTTCCCACCAGGTCGGGCCCAGCCTGGTGCGATAGATGGCGAAGCTCTCGCCGAAGCTGACGGCAGCGGCGTCCTTGAACTGCGGATCGCCGAAGTAGTGCTGCCAGGCGGCCGAGAAGTGCGGCCAGCGCTGGTCGGCGATCAGCGGCTTGAAGATGAGGCCGCCGGGGAGCAGGCCGACTTGCCACTCGGCGCGCACCCGCGCCGGCTCCGCCGCGAGCGGCGGTGGTGACGTGATCGCCAGCGGCGGCACGCCGGCCGGGCCCAGCTCGACGCGCGCCACGCCCGGAATGCGCTCGAGCTGGGCCACGACGGCTGCCTGGTCGACGCTCGCGAGGTCGGCGGGGTCGATGGTGATGACCCCGTGTCGAACGCGCAGCGAGGGCGCGGTCAGGAAGAACTCGCGCTGCAGGATCGCCGCGGCATAGCCCTCGATGTACCCGTCGTCGACCGGCACGGCGACGACGCCGGACGCCGCCGCGAGCGTCAGCACGACCGCGAGACCCATCCGGCGAAGCGTCATCGTCCGTCCTTTTCCTTCCTTCCACTATCGCAGCGAGGACAAGCGCTCCGTGGAGGGATCGGCCGGCCGCGCCTTCATTTGCGTTTGACAGGCCGGCGGCGCCGCTGATATGAAGCCCGCGGCGCTGATCCGACGATCTGAGGAAAGGACAGCCATGGCGAACTTCGGTACGGTGGGGGTGGACTGGCAGGAGCGGGTGAACTGGGACCGGCTGCGGAAGTACCGGCTGGAGCGCGCCCGCGAGCGGATGAAGGCGCACAACCTCGGCGCGCTGCTCCTCATGCTTCCAGATCCAGCGCCACGCCCCCTGGATCCCGCCGGAGAACATCCGGTACTCGTACGCGTGGATCAAGGGCGCCGCCGGCCCGGCGTCGCGGCAGCAGGTCAAGAAGTTCACCGACGCCCTCGTGCGGGAGATGCGCCGCTACGACGTGGCCGACCAGACGCTCGGCGTCGACTTCATCGACATCAACATGCTGAACCAGTTCAACGAGGCGAAGATCAAGTGGGCCGACGGCATGACGCCCATGATGGAGGCGCGGGCGATCAAGAACGTCGACGAGCAGGAGTGCCTGCGGATCGTCGGGGCCATCGGCGACGCCGCGCACTGGGAGACGATGCGCTTCCTCAAGCCCGGCCTCACCGAGAACCAGGTGACGGCGCACATCATGGAGTTCCTCTACCGGATCCCCGGAATGGAGGACGTGGAGGACGTGATCGTGTCGTCCGGGCCGAATACCTGGCCGAACTGGCGCAACTTCTCGGACCGCATCATCAAGCCGGGCGAGATCGTCTTCATGGATCTGGCCGCCCTGACGTGGAACGGCTACAAGTCCTGCTATTACCGGACGTACTGCGTGGGCAAGCAGCCGACGCAGGAGATGAAGGACTACTACGCCACCGCGCTGAAGTGGCTCTACGACTCGATCGAGGTGGTGCGCCCCGGGGCGACCACGCGGGACATCGCGCTCAAGTGGCCCTCGGCGCAGGAGGCGTGGGGCTACCAGGAGGAGGACCAGGCCGCCGCCAACCTCTGGGGCCACGGCCTCGGGCTCGCGCAGTACGACCCGCCGGTCATTTCACGGATCTGGTCGCTCGACCACCCGCTCGAGATCCGGCCGGGCATGGTGTTCGCGCTCGAGACGCAGCACGGCAAGCGCTACGAGTGGGGCGTGCGGATCGAGGAGATGCTGATCGTCCACGACGACCGCACGGAGATCATCAGCAACTTCCCCGTCGAGCAGATCACCGTAGTGATGTGACCGTGATCGCGGCAGTCCTCCAGGCTCCGCGGCGCCTCGAGCTTCTCGCGCGGCCCGCGCCCCTCGCCCGTCGGGGCGAGGCGGTCGTGCGAATCGCGGCGACCGCCGTGTGCCACACCGATCTCGAGATCTACACCGGCCGGCATCCCGGCGTGCGGCTTCCGGTGGTGATGGGGCATGAGGCCACGGGAGTCGTCGAGGCGATCGGCGAGGGGGTCGAGCGGCTCAGCCCGGGGCAGCCGGTGCTGCTCAACCCGATCATCGCCTGCGGCGACTGTGACGCCTGCGCGCGCGGCCACGGCAATCTCTGCCGCAACGCCGGCCTCTTCGGCCGCGAGATGGACGGCTCCCTCGCCGAGCAGGTCGTCTTGCCCGAGCGGTACCTGTATCCGCTCCCGAAGCACGTTCCGCTGGCGGCCGCGACGCTGATCGAGACGCTCGCCACCGTGCGCCACGCCCAGTTGCGCGCGCGCATCGCGTCCGGCGAGTCCGTGGTCGTGCTGGGCCAGGGCGTGGCGGGGCTCCTCCACACCCAGCTCGCCGGGCTCTCGGGGGCCCGCCCGGTCGTCGCGGTCTCGCGGAGCGCCGGGAAGCTCGAGCTGGCCCGGCGGCGTGGGGCCGACCGCGTCGTGAACGCCGCGCGCGAGGATGTCGTCGCCGCCGTCATGGACGCCACCGCGGGTCGCGGCGCCGACGTCGTCGTGGAGTCCGCGGGAGACCCCGGACTCATCACGCCGGCTATCGAGATGCTGGCGCCGGGCGGCCGGCTCCTCGTGTACGGCATCAGCCACCGTCCCGTGCCCGAGTTCACGACGTTCCCGCTCTACTTCAAGGAGCTGACGATCCACGGCTCCCGCGCCCTCACGCCCGACGACGTTCCGCCCGCGATCGATCTCGTGGCCAGCGGCGCGGTCGCCGTCGAGGAGCTGATCACCGCGTCGTATCCGCTCGAGCGGGTGGCGGCGGCGTTCCAGGAGTACGAGCGCGCCGCCGACTCCGTCCTGAGGCTCGTCATTGTCCCCGGTCGGTGAACGGCCGCCTCTCGCGGTCCGGCTCGGTGACCCGACGGCGATGGATGCCGAGCGAGTCGGCCCGAAGGCGGCGACACTGGCCCGGCTGCGTCAGGTAGGGATGCCGGTGCCCGACGGAATCTGCCTCGCGGCCGAGGCGTACCGCGTCCAGCTCGAGGCGTCGGGCGTCGCGACCGCGGCGGCGCGAGTCGCCGGCACCGAGGACGAGGACGAGGGCGACGCGCGGCGGCTCGCCCTCGAGGTCAGACTGGGGTTTCTCCGTGAGCCGCTCGCCGCGTCGGCGGCCGACGCGATCGACGCCGTCCACGCCCTGATGGTCGAGGCGCCTAGGAGTGTCCTCGCGGTGCGCTCCTCGGCGCTTCGGGAGGACACACCGGGCGCGTCCTTCGCCGGCCAGTTCGATACGTTCCTCGGGATGGCGAGCCGCGCCGACCTGATCACCGCGGTGCGCGCCTGCTGGGCCTGTCTCTGGTCGGCGCGCGCGCTCCGATACATGCGCACGCACGACGTCGACCCGGCGCGGACGGCGATGGCGGTGCTCGTCCAGCGGATGGTGGAGGCGCGCGCGGCGGGGGGCGCCCTCAGCGCGAGCGGGGCCGGCGGCGTCGTCGTGACCGGCACGTGGGGGCTCGGCTCGGCGCTCGCCCAGGGTGAAGTCGTTCCCGACCGCTGGGTGCTCGGAGCCGGCGGCGAGATCGAGAGCGAGGAGCCGGGGCGGAAGGATCGGCGTGTCGTCACGACCTCGACGGGTGGGACGCGCCCGCATGCCGTCGACGCTCCGCTCGTCCACGAGCTGTGCCTCGAGCGAGAGGACGTGGTGGCGCTGGGCCGCCTCGTGTCGCGCATCGAGTCACTCCTGGGCCTACCCGTCGAGGTCGAGTGGGCGCAGGACCGCGACGGTCTGCATATTCTCCAGGCGCGTCCGCTGCGCGTCGAGCCGAGCCGGGCACCGGACGACGCGTGGCTCCGACATCCCGGGCTCAGGGGCCAGCCGGCGGGAATCGGGTGGGGAACAGGCCCGGCCTGCGTCGTGCTTCACGAGCACGACCTCGAGCACGTCAAGCCGGGCGACGTCCTCGTCACGCAGGTCGCCGGGCCCGCGCTGACCGCGGTCCTGCACCAGGTCGCCGGGGTGGTCGCCGAGCTCGGCGGCAGCACATCTCACCTGGCTGCCCTCACGCGCGAGCGCGGCATCCCCGCGGTGCTCGGCGTGATCGACGCGACCCGACGCATCCCCGAGGGCGCGACGGTCGTCGTCGACGGTGTGGCGGGCGTCGTTCGCTGGTCCCGCTGACGAAGCGCGTCAGTCCGGGCTGAGCCCGGCCATCCGCTGGAGGGTCGTGATGAGGGCCGCGAGGTCTTCGCCGCCGCGTCCGCCGGCGACGGTGGCGGTGCAGAGCTGCTGCGTGAGGCTCGTGAGCGGCAGCGCCACCCCGAGCCGCTGCCCTTCCTCGAGCATGAGCCGGAGGTCCTTGAGGAACAGCTCGAGCTTCATCTGAGGCTCGAAACGTCGCTCGACCATGAGCGGACCGCGCACGTCGACCATCTTCGACGCGGCCGCGCTGTCCTTCAGCAGGTCCAGAAGCGCGCCGGGGGCGAGCCCACCCTTCTCGCCGAGCACCAGCGCCTCGGCGAGGGCGGCCGTGTTGAGCGCGACCAGCAAATTGGTCGCGAGCTTGGCGAGGGAGGCGCTGCCGGCGGGCCCGATGTGAACGGCCCTCCGGCCGATCGCCGCGAGCACAGGCCGGCACGCCTCCAGGCGCGCGACGTCGCCGCCCACGAAGATCGTGCAATCCCCGCGCTCCACCATCGCGCTCGTTCCGCTCATCGGCGCGTCGAGAAAGCCGCGCCCCGCGGCCGCGGCGGCGTCGGCGAGGCGCCGGGTGAGGGTCGGCGAGATCGTGCTCATCTGGAGCAGGGTCGCCGATCTCGGCATCACCTCCAGCAGGCCGCCGGGGGAGAGGACCGCGGCCTCCACCGAGTCGGGCGTGGGCAGGATCGTGAAGATCGCGTCGGCGCCGGCCGCCGCGTCCTTCGCGCTGGCCGCGGCCAGGAGGCCCCGCGCCGCGAGCCGTGTCAGCTGATCCGGGCGACTGTCGTAGCCCACCACCGCGAAGCCGCCCTCGAGGAGGCGAGAGGCTACCGCGCTGCCGAGGAGGCCGACGCCGACGACCGCGATCCGCTTCATGGCTTGATCCTCACAGTCCGAGATATCGCGACTTGATCTCCTCGTTCCGCCAGAGCGCGTCCGGCGCGCTCGAGTGCACGACCCGCCCCCGCGACAGGACGTGGACATGGTCCGCGACCCGGAGCGCCAGCGGGAGATTCTGCTCCACGAGCAGGATGGAGAGGCCCTGGGCCTTGAGGCTCTCGATGACCCGCCCGACCTCCCGTACCAGCAGGGGCGCGAGCCCCTCGGTCGGCTCGTCCATGAGCAGGAGCTCCGGGTTCGTCATCAAGGCGCGCGCGATGGCGAGCATCTGCTGCTCGCCGCCCGAGAGCTTGCCGGCGCGATGCGCGCCGCGCTCGCGCAGGCGCGGGAACAGCTCGAGCACGCGCGCGACCGTCCAGGGGCCGCTGTCGCCCTTGACGGCCACCGTGAGGTTCTCCATGACCGTCAGCGAGGGAAAGACCCGGCGGCCCTGCGGCACCAGGCCGAGGCCGAGGCCCACCGCGCGGTTCGACGGCCACGCGGTGATGTCCTGGTCCTTGAACAGGACCTGTCCGCGCCGGGGCGGCGTGAAGCCGATGATGGACCGGATCAGCGTGGTCTTGCCCATTCCGTTGCGTCCGAGGATACCCACGACCTGGCCGCGGGTCATGCTGAGCGAGATGCCCTGCAGGACGTGGCTTTCCCCGTAATACGTGTGGATGTCGCGCACCTCGAGCATCAGGACGTCCCGAGGTAGATCTCCTGCACGAGGGCGTTCGCCTTGACGTCCTGAGCCAGACCGTCGGCGACGACCTTGCCGTAGTGCAGGACCGTGATGCGGTCGGTGAGCGCGAACGCGACGTCCATGTCGTGCTCGATCACCAGGAGCGTGATGGCCGGATCGAGGTTCTTCAGGAGCGCCGTCATGGCGTGCGATTCCGCCGGCGAGAGGCCCGCCGTCGGCTCGTCGAGCAGCAGGAGCCGCGGCGCGCCGGCCAGGGACAGCGCGATCTCGAGCTGGCGCTGCTCGCCGTGCGAGAGATTGCGCACCGCCTCCTCCGCCTTGTCGCCGAGGCCGACTGCCTCGAGCACGGCCCGCGCCCGGTCGTGGAAGGCGGGATAGCGGCTGAGCGGGCGGTGGAGGTGAAACTTCGCGGATGTCAGGGCCTGCACCGCGAGCAGGCAGTTCTCGAGCGCGGTGAGGCGCGGAAAGAGGTTGGTGATCTGGTACGTGCGCGCCAGCCCGAGCGCGGCGCGCCGGTGCGGCGCCAGCCGCGTGACGTCGCGACCGAACAGCGAGATCCGGCCGCCGGTGGGCCGGGTCTCGCCGCTGATCAGGCTGAACAGGGTCGTCTTGCCCGCCCCGTTGGGCCCGATGATCGCGCGCCGCTCGCCGGGTCCGACGTCCAGGCTGACGCCGTCGACCGCGCAGAGGCCGCCGAACTCCTTCGAGAGGCCGGCGAGGCTCAGCGCGACGGCGTCGTTCGTCGGCATCTCAGCAGTGCTTGCACGGGGGATAGTTGCGGTCGTAGACGGGCTGCTTCAGGAACTCCTCGGGCTTGTACTTCCAGAACTGGGAGACGGCGGGGTAGGTGTAGATGACGGTGTTCCACAGCTCGCCGTCCTTCTTCTCGACCTTGCGGATGTAGATGTTCTGGATCGGGTTGCCGTAGGCGTCGAGCTTGATGGGACCGCGTGGCGCGTCCGGGATCTCCACCTTGCGCAGCGCCTCCAGGAACTTCTCCCGGTTCTCCACGTCGCCGCCGATCGCCTTCGCCGCGTCGGCGATCCACCGGGTGCTCGTGTAGGAGGTCTCCGAGAAATACGAGGGGACCTTGCCGTACCTCTTGCGGTAGTCCGCGACGAACCGCTTGTTCACCGGCGTGTCGAGGGCCGCGCTGTAGATGAGCGGGCTGATGCCGCCGATCGCCTCGTCACCGAGGGAGGGCAAGACGAACTCGTCGAAGGTCGTGCCGCCGCCGATCAGCGGCAGCTTCGCCTTCAGCCCGGCGTCCTGGTACTGCTTGGGAAAGCGCGACGCCGAGATCGACACCATCAGGGCGAACACCGCGTCGGCGTCGCGCCGGATCTGGGTGAGATAGGGCGCGAAGTCCGTGGTGTTGAGCGGGGCCCAGAGCTTCTGGATGAT
>QHSM01000431.1 GCA_003221595.1 Candidatus Rokuibacteriota bacterium
GAAACGGGCCGTCCGCTTCACCGTCTCGCTACCGGCCCGGCTGATGCGGACGCTGGATCGGCTCCGCGCCGGCCGCCGGTACGGCAACCGCAGCGAGTTTGTCCGCGATCTGCTCCGGGGCGAGCTGGTCAAGGAGGAATGGGCCGCGGTGCCGGGCGAGACGGTGGGCGTTCTGACCCTCGTCTACGACCACGAGACCCACGCGCTCGCGGACAAGCTGACGGACATCCAGCACCACGGATTCCGCTCGATCACCGCGAGCCTGCACGTGCATCTGGACGAGCACTCCTGCCTCGAGGTCATCGCGCTGCGGGGCTCGGCGCGCCGGATTCGCACCATCGCCAACGAGCTCCTCGCGGTCAAGGGCGTTCGCTACGGACAGCTCGTGCCGGCGACTCGCGGCAAGCGCTTGACCTGACGGGCGAGGTGGACAAGCGGTCGAAGCGCTCGGTCCGGGGGCGCTGGCGTCCGGGCGTAGGATGGACGGTGAACGTCCCGCAACGACCGGAGCGCCCGCGCCAGCACCGCGGATGCATGGAGGGCACCGATGAGCAAGGTGAAGCCAGTTCCGGACGGATACCACAACGCCACGCCGTACATGATCGTCGACGGCGCGGCACGCGCGCTCGACTTCTACAAGCGCGTCTTCGCCGCGACCGAGCGCATGCGGATCCCCGGCCCGGGCGGAAAGATCGGGCATGCGGAGATCAGCATCGGCGATTCGATCATCATGCTGGCCGACGAGCACCCGGAGATGGGCGCGCGGGGACCTCGCAAGTTCGGCGGCTCGGCGGTCGGCATCATGCTGTACGTCCCCGACGTCGACGCGACCGTGAAGACCGCCATCGCGGAAGGAGCGAAGATCCTTCAGCCCGTGCAGGACAAGTTCTATGGCGACCGGACCGGCACCATCGAGGACCCGTTCGGGCACATCTGGCACGTCGGGACGCACACGGAAGACGTGCCGGAGGACGAGCTGCGGCGCCGCGCCGCCGCCATGGCCAAGGCCGGCTGATCGCCTCTACGAGTAGACGATGACGCTCCGCTTGACCTCGCCCTGCAGCATGAGGTCGAAGGCGTGGTTCAGCTCGGCGAGGGGCAGGCGGCGGCTGATCAGCTCGTCGAGCCGGTATTTCCCGCTCATGTAGAGATCGATCAGCATGGGCACGTCCGTGCGCTGGTGGCCGCCGCCGAACGAGCTGCCGGTGAGCACGCGCTGCTGCAGGAGCAGCGACGGATCAATGGACAGGCGCGTCCCGGCGGGTGACACCCCGACGACCACGCAGGTGCCGCCGCGGTGGGTCGCCAGGAGCGCCTGCTCCATGGTCTTCTGAGTTCCGACCATCTCGAAGGCGAAGTCGACGCCGCCCCGGCCGGCGAGCGCGTGAACGCGGGCCACCGGATCTTCCCGCGAGGCATCCACCACGTGGGTCGCGCCGAACTCCTCGGCCCACGCGAGCTTCTGGCTCATCACGTCGACCGCGATGATCTTGGCCGCGCCCACGAGCCGCGCGGCCTGGATCGTGTTCAGCCCGACGCCGCCACAGCCCCAGACGGCGACGGTGGCGCCCGGCGGCACCTTGGCGCGGTTGAAGACCGGGCCGGCGCCCGCGAGCACGCCGCAGCTCACGAGGCACACGACGTCGAGCGGGGCGTCCTTCCGGATGGGAATGACGCTTTCCTCCGGAAGCACCGAGTGCGTCGCGTACCCGGCGACCTGAAGATAGTGGTGGAGCGCCCGGCCGTCCTTGCGAAAGCGCGTGGTGCCGTCGAACATGAACCAGCGGGGCTTGTCGCGGAGCGCGCACATCGTCGGCTGGCCGCCGATGCAGTACCAGCACTTCCCGCACGACGGGATGTAGCTCGAGCACACGTGATCGCCCGGCGCCACGGTCTCGACGCCCGGGCCGACCTTCTCGACGACGCCCGCCGCCTCGTGGCCGAGCACCACCGGCAACGGATGGGGCGAGTCGCCCGTGATCACGTGCAGGTCGCTGTGGCAGACGCCGTTGGCGACCCACCGTACCTGCACCTCGTGAGGACCGGGCTCGAGCAGCTCGACGTCCTCCACCACCACGGGCTTCTTCGTGTCGTACAGGACCGCTGCCGTCACTCGCATGGCGTGCTCCTTCTGGTTCAGCGTCGAATCTTGCCGCTCGGCGTCCTGGGAACCGCGTCCACGACCGTGAACTCGACCGGGACCTTGTAGGTCGACAGCACGCGGGCGCAATGCGCCTTCAGGGCCTCGAGGTCCGAGTGCCGGGGGTCCAGGACGACCTCGGCGCAGGGCACCTCACCCACGCGCGCGTGCGGCCGGCTGAACACGCGGGATTCCTTGACCCCCGGGAACTGGTTGATGCAGTCCTCGACTTCCTCGGGGAAGAACTTGAGGCCCGCCACGAAGATGACGGTCTTCTTCCGCCCCTTCAGGTGGAGGGCGCCCGCCTTGTCCAGGAGGCCGAGGTCGCCCGTGAGGAACCAGCCATTGCTCATGATCAGCTCGCGCCGCCGCCACGGCGCGTAGTAGGCGGAGAAAAGCCCGTCGCCGCGCACGCCGATCTCGCCCAGCTCGTCCGGCGGCAAGCGCGTGCCGTCGTCGGCGAGCACGGCGATGTCGTAGCCGGGAACGGGTCGGCCGACAGAAGTGACCGGTAGCCCTTCGGTGCCGAGATTGATGCACGGGAGCCCCGCCTCGATGATGCCGTAGGCTTGCCCGACCGGAACGCCGTACACGGATTCGAAGCGTTCCATGACCGCGGGCGAGATCGGCGCGGCGGTGGAGAGCGTGACGCGAATGCTCGAAAGCCGCTCGCTCGGCCCGAGGTTCGCCATGCGCTCGAAATGGAGCGGCGCGGCGTAGAGCACGCTCGGCGTGAGACGCCGGATCGCGTCGACCATCGCCTTCGGCAGCGTGTCGGGACAGAGCAGGATGTGCGCGCCCGCCCGCACGTAGGCGACGATCGTGACGGCGAAGTGATAGGCCAGCGGGAGCACCCAGAGAATCCGGTCTTCCTCGCTGAACCGGAGCACGCGGTCGGAGGCCTCGACCCGTGCGGCCGTGGCGGTGTGAGAGAGGACCACGCCCTTGCTCCGCGCGGTGGTGCCGGACGTGAACCGGATGAACGCGGGGTCCAGCGAGTAGAACTCGTCCGGGGACCGCGCGTCGCGATCGAGCCACGCGAAGGTGAAATTGGCGCACTCACCGCCCTCCAGGACGGCGTGACCGGCGCCGGGAGGCGCGTCGGCCCCCGGCCAGGCGAGGCAGCCGTTCAGCTGCACCTCGCGCACGATCTCGGCGATCTCCGTGGGCGTGAGGTTGCTGGCGAGCGGGACCAGGCACCCGCCGGCGGCGAGGAGCCCGAAGGCGGCGGGCACGTACGCGGGGTCGTTCGGGGCCAGGAGCCCGATCCGCTGGCCGGTCTCCACGCCCTGGGCCTTCAGGAACGCGGCGACCCGCTGCGCCTCGCGCGCGAGCTGCCCGTAGCTCAGCGAGCGGCCCGAGCGCACGTCGGTCAGCGCGCGGCGCGCCGCGTAGCGCTCGGCGGACGCGTGGAGCAGATCGGCCAGGTTCATCGCGCCTCCGCGTGGCGCGCCGCCGCGCGTCCGACCGCCTCGCCGGCGGCCAGGCAGGTTCCGATCACGCGCGCCGAGCCCAGGGCCTCGTGAGTGGCGCTCATGCAGCGCCCGGCGACGAACAGGTTGTCGAGGTCCCGCGCCTGCAAGCAGCGAAGCGGAATGTCATAGGAGCTCCCGTCGTGGAGAAACTCGTACGTGGCGCCGTGGCTCCCTTCCTGCCACAGCTCGATGGGCCAGCTCGCCCGGGCGACTCCGTCCTCGAACTTCCGGCCGGACAGGACATCGTCGCGGGTGAGCTGGTAGCGACCGATCACGCCGCGACTCTCGCGCACGCCGACCTGTGGCGCGGCGTGAGAGACGAAGGCCCGCGCGAACGCCGGCAGCGTCTTGAGATATTCGGTCACCGCGAGAGCGCGGCGTCGCCCTTCCTGCTCGGCGAGCGTCAGGAAGTCGCGATTGGCCGGGAGCTCCTCGGTGATTCCGCTCAGCGCAAGCTTGCACACGACCTCGCCGGGCTGGGGCGACGGCGCCAGCGCGAGGTTGGCGGCGCCCTTCGGCAGGCGCCCCTCCCGCTCGGCGCTGGCCAGGAGCCGCAGGAGCGCCACGCGCGGGCCGGGGCCGAGTGCCTCGGTGTCGACCTGCTGCAGGACGAAGACCAGCGACGCGAGCTGGCGATCGGGCAGCGGCACCGTCACGGTCGCCACGCTCGCGAGGTGCGCGACGGCGGCGTCGCCGCTCGCGTCCACGACCGCCCGCGCCGTCAGCTCGATGCGCCGCTCCCACGTCGCGAGGCGCAACGCTTCGATCCGCCCGGCGCTGGCGTCGAGCCCCGCGAGGAATGCGTGGAGGTAGACGTCGAGATCTCGGGCCGAGGCCGTGAGCTCGTCGGCCAGGCAAGCGAACGCGAACGGCGTATAGGGAAGGACGTGAGTCCGCCCGCGGCGCACCGGCGCGCTGCAGCCGGGCATGGTCGCGAGCCGTTGCGCGACGGTCTCGGCGAACCCCGCGTTGAGGGGCTCGGGAGGTCCGGACGAGGACGTGTGATAGAGCCCGCAGATGGTGCTCACCATGCCCGCCGTCGCCATGCCCCCGAGGAATCCATAGCGCTCGACGAGCGCGGTGCGCGCGCCCGCCTGCGCGGCCGCCACCGCGGCGGCCAGTCCGGCGGCGCCGCCGCCCACGACCACGACGTCGTAGCTCAGCGACCGCGCGTCCATCCGAGGCCGAGCGTCACGGCTGGCTCCCACGTCGGCAAATGTAGGCCGCCATCGCCCGTGCGGTCTTGATGTTTTCCTCCACGAGGTCTTCGTCGGGCATCCAGAAGCCGAACTCGGACTCGATGAAGAGCAGCACCTTCAAGAGCGCCATCGAGTCGACGCCGGCCATCTCGAGGTCGTCGTCGGGCTGAATCTGACGACTGCGGGACATGATGGTGGTGTTGATGAAGGCCGTCACGGCCCTGGCGACTTCCTCGGGATCGAGCCGGGAGAGGTGCCCGGTGGGTGTGGTCACGGTATGAAGTCAGGTTCTCGCCGACATGACTTGCTAGACACTACCGTCGTCGACCGCACGAGGTCAAGAGTACCAGGCGGCATCCGCTTGACTGGCGCGCGCGTCGCGGCTAAGCAGGAAGTGCCGTGAAGCGGGCTCGATCGCGCGTCGCCGGGCCGAAGTCCATCGGGTTCGACGGCTACCACCGTCGTGACGTCCCCCCGCCGGACCGCGAGCTCACGCAGGTGGGCCCCGGGACTCCATGCGGGGAGTACCTCAGGCGATTCTGGCAGCCGGTGGCGTTCGCGCGGGATCTCGCTGTGGCTCCGCTCCGCGTACGCATTCTCGGCGAGGACCTGGTGGTCTTCCGGGATCGCGGCGGGCGCGTGGGCGTGCTGCACCTGCACTGCGCCCATCGCGGGACGTCGCTCGAGTTCGGCATTCCCCTCGAGCGCGGCATCCGCTGCTGCTATCACGGCTGGGTCTACGACGTCGACGGCCGGTGCCTGGAAACGCCGGGTGAGCCGGCGGGGAGCCGCTTTCGCGAGCGCGTCTGGCAAGGAGCCTATCCGACGCACGAGCTCGCCGGACTGGTGTTCGCCTACCTGGGGCCGCCGGATCGACGGCCCTCGTTCCCCGTCTACGACAGCTACGACGTGCGAGGCTACCGGCTGATGCCGGCGGCGCAGTTCACGCTGCCCTGCAACTGGCTCCAGGTGAAGGACAACAGCATGGACCCGGTGCACACCGCGTTCCTGCACGCGCTGAGCAGCGGCTACCAGTTCACGGAGGCGTTCGGCGCCGTCCCCGAGATCGACTGGAAGCTGACCGACGCCGGCATGGTCTACCTGGCGACGCGCCGGGTGGGTGATCTGGTCTGGGTCCGGGTGGCCGATTTCATGCCGCCGAACGTTCACCAGTTCACGCGCGAGATCGAGGACGCCGCGGAGGTCAAGCCGGCGAGCCGGCCGGTGATCATCCGCTGGGCCGTGCCGAACGACGACACCCACACGACGAACTTCGAGCTGGCGCAGGTCGATCCGGCCTGGGGGCTCGAGCCGGAGCAGGTGGCGAAGCCGGGCTTCGGACAGTCCGACGATCGCCCCTACGCCGAACGACAGAGTCACCCCGCGGACTTCGACGCCCAGTCGAGCCAGCGGACGATCGCGGTGCACGCGCTCGAGCATCTCGGCTCCGCGGACCGCGGCGTGATCATGCTCCGGCGCATCGTGCGCGAGGGGATTCGCGCGGTCGCCCGCGGCACCGATCCGTTCGGCACGCGCCGGCCGGAGGGGAAGGTGATCCGGACGTTCACGCAGGACGTCGTGTTTCGCGTCCCGCCGGCGCCCAGCCCGGAGGCCGACCGGCGGCTCCTGCGTGCCACTGGCCGCTCCGTCCTGAACGGCGGAAGCTAAAGGCATGTCGAGGGGCGCCCCGGCTGCGCCGGGGCGTCTCCGAGCGCGGGGGGCTTGGGGGGCCCCACGAGATACCCCGTCGCCACTGACCATCCCGGCCAGGTTGCCGTCACCTGAGAACGTCCAGCCGCCCTCTGTGGGCGTGACGACGACCTTCTGAATGCCCAAGGCTCGCATAGCCGCCCGCGTCTGCGCAACGTCGTCCGCCTTGATAACCGGGCCACGCCAGCGCGAGAGGGCACCGCCTGAGCACGACCCGAGGCTCGAGTAGTCCCGGGTGGCGCGCCGCCGACGAGCCGGCGAGGCGGCCGAGACGAGCCCGGGCGCACTCGTTCCGGATTCCATAAAAACTGTTCAGTCTTGGCAGGGAAGGCTGCTACTAATGGAATAACCCTCCTTTACAGGGAAAAGTGGACTTTACGCAGTGCCGGATCCTCGTCGTCGACGACGAGCCACCCAACGTGCGGCTCCTCGAGCGCATGCTGTCGGACGCCGGGTACCGCCAGGTTCGAAGCACCACGGAGCCCTGGCAGGTGCGCGCGCTGTACGACGAGTTTCACCCTGATCTGATCCTGCTCGACCTGATGATGCCGCGCCTGGATGGGATCTCGGTCATCCGACAGCTCGAGATTCCCGCGGACGTGTTTCTCCCGATCCTGGTCCTCACGGCCGATACGAGCATCGCAGCGAAGAAGCGCGCGCTGGAGGCCGGTGCCCAGGACTTTCTGACGAAGCCGCTCAACCGGCTCGAGGTGCTCCTGCGCATCAAGAACCTCCTCCACACGCGGCACCTTTACCTCGACCTCGATCGTCACAATCGATCGCTCGAGCAGATCGTCAGCGAACGCACGCAGCAGCTCCTGCAAAGCGAGAAGGTCGCGACCATGGGCTCGCTGCTGGCGGGCGTCGCCCACGAGTTGAATAACCCACTCGCGCTCGTCATGGGCCAGGGCCAGCTCATTCGCGCCGCGGTCAGCGATTCGACGCTGGTCGAGCGCGCCGACATGGTCATCGCCGGAGCCAACCGGTGCGCCCGCATCATTCGCAACTTTCTCGCTCTGGCGCGGCAGCGGCCTCCGGAGCGCGCGGACGTGCGCTTCAATCAGGTCGTCCAGGAAGCGGTCGATCTGCTGGCCTATCAGCTACGCCTCAGCGACGTCGAGGTCGCGCTGGACACGGCCGACGATCTGCCGGTGATATGGGCTGACGCCCATCAGCTCCACCAGGTGGTCGTCAACCTCGTGGCGAACGCGCAGCAGGCGCTGAGTCGAATGGCCGGCGCGCGCCGCATCGTCCTCAAGACGCGGCTCGAGCACGAGCCGGACCGCGTCCGGCTCGAGGTGACGGACACCGGACCCGGTATCCCTGCCGAGATTCGAGCGCGGATCTTCGAGCCCTTCTTCACGACGAAGCCCCCGGGCGAAGGGACGGGACTCGGCTTGTCCCTGTGCCGGGGCATCGTCGAGGAGCACGGGGGCACCCTCACGGTCGAGAGCGAGATCGGGCAGGGGACGACCTTCCGTGTCGAGTTGCCCGCGCAGTCTCCCCCGACGCCGGCGCCCACCGCCGTCGACTTCGAGTCACCGCCGCCGACCGCCGGGAAGACGATCCTGGTCGTCGACGACGAGCGCGACCTCGCCGCCACGCTGGCCGCCGCCCTTCGGGCCGACGGGCATCAGGTCGAGGTCGCGGACCACGGCGCCGTGGCCCTCGAGATGCTGGAGCGGCGGACCTATGACTTGATCCTCAGCGATACCAAGATGCCGGTTCTCGACGGGGAGCGCTTGTACGCCGAGCTCGAGCAGCGATTCCCATCGCTCACCAGTCGGATCGTCTTCCTCACCGGCGACGCGCTGAGCCTCGAGAAGCGCGGGTGGCTCGAACGGACCGGCGCTCCCCATCTCCTGAAACCGTTCGACTTGTGGAAGATGCGGCAGCTCGTCAATAGGTTGCTGGCGGAGCTCGAAAGCGCCGGGCGTTCAGCCACTGCGCCCGGGCAATAGTCCGGCCTCCCGCGGCCAGCCGCCATGACCCGGCTACCGGCCGCCGACCGACGGTCAGAGTTCCGAGGGGGGCTGCTGTCCTCGCCGCTGGGCGCCCTCGTGCGGGCGGTGGCGCGGGTGCGCGCCTCCGTCCACGTGAAGCTTCTGGCGGGTTTCCTTTTCATCACTCTCCTGTTCATCGCGATGAGCGCGGTGAGCCTCCAGACCCTCGCCGCGACGTCCCGCACGATGAATCGCCTCGATCAGGCGCACGAGCACGTCGACTGGTCGCGGCAGATCGAGCAAGCGCTCGCGATGCAGATGCACTTCAGCGCCATGGCTCTCCTCTCCCGGGACGACCCCCCGATCAGCCTGATCATGCGCGAGAACAACCGGTTCAACGACACGCTCGCGCGTTTCGAGACGGTGGCGCGGGCCGAGGAACGCGCGCTCATCCAGGCCATTCGCGACGCGCAGGAGGACGCGATGGCGTCCGTCGCCGACGGCGTCAACGCCGTCCGCGACGGACGACTCGCGGACGCGATGACGGCGCTGCGGACCCGCCAGGAGCCGACCTACCGGCGCATCGAGGAGCTGGTGGGCCAGCTCGTCGCCGCCGAGGAGTCGCGCATGGCCAGCCTCCGGAGGAGTATCGCGGACGGCCACCGGTACTCGCTGCGACTGATGGGCGGCTTCGCCGTCGTGTCCATCGTGGTCGCGCTGGTGGGGGGCGTCGTGATCTCCTGGTCGTTCATCCTGCCCGTGCAGGAAGCTCACGGCTTCCTGAGCGAGGTAGCGAAGGGGCGATTCGGGGGGACGATCGTCGTGCCCAATCGGGATGAGTTCGGCGCGCTCGCCGAGCACATGAACTGGATGAGTCACGAGCTCCGCCGCTTCGACGACGAGCAGCAGGTGGCGGCGGAGAAGCTCGGCGGCCTCAACGAGCGCCTGGCGCAGGCGAGTCAGGCCAAATCGGAGTTCCTCGCCAACATGAGCCACGAGCTGCGCACGCCCCTCAACGCGATCCTCGGGTTCACCGAGATCATGCTCGACGACCAGTACGGCGAGGTGTCGGCCGGCTTTCGCGAGCCGCTCACCGACATCCAGACGAACGGTCGCCACCTGTTAGGGCTCATCAACGACGTGCTCGACCTGTCCAAGATCGAGGCGGGACGGTTCGAGCTCGGCGTCGAAGAGTACTTGGCTCAGGAGATCATCCCGCCGGCTCGGGGCGACGGCCGCCGAATCACGCAGTGCCTCCTGAACCTCACCGGCAATGCCCTCAAGTTCACTCCCGAGGGAGGAGTCGACATCGAGGTGCGGCTCGACGGCGAGTGGCTCGTGTATCGCGTCAGCGACACCGGGATCGGCATCCCCGCGGACGAGATCGAGAACATCTTCTCCGAGTTCCGTCAGGTCGACCCCACGATCACGCGGGAATACGGCGGCACCGGCCTGGGGCTCAGCATCACGAAGCGGCTGGTCGAGATGCACGGAGGGCGCATCTGGGTGGAAAGCGAGCCCGGGAAGGGATCGACCTTCTTTTTCACGGTGCCCCTGAACGCCGACGGAGAGTGCGCATGAAGAGGACTAAGCTAGAGTCTGGCCTCGTCGATCTTCAGGCCGAGGGCGTACCGGCCGATCAGCTCGTAGTGCGTGAGGCGTCCCTGCAGGTGCTGCGTGATCACGTGGATGTCCTGGAAATGCCGCTGTAGCAGGTGGTCCTCATAGGCGGCGGTCGCGCCCGCGAGATTGTAGATGCTGTCGATGATCTGCGCGGCGAGCCGGATCCCGTGCGTGGTGGCCAGTCGCAGGTTCGCGCGATGATCCAGCGTGATCGCGCTGTTCATGCTCGCCGCCCAGATCTCGCGCACCGCCTCGAGCAGGAACGCCCGTCCCGAGCGCAGCGCGGCCTCCGCCTGGCCGATGGTCATCTGCGTCATCGCTTGGTCGCGGAGCAGCCCCTGCATGGCGCGCGGCGTCTTGGCCCCGGCCAGCTCGCCGAACGTCTCGAGACACGTGCGCGCCATGCCGAACGCCACCGCCGCGTCGCCCGAGGCGAACAGCAGCGTGCGCGGAATCCGGTAGAGCGGCGCGTCCTCGATGAGCGGCGCGGTCTGCGAGGGCACCGTGCGCTCGGTCGGCACGAAGACATCGTTCACGGTGAAGTGGTGCGTGCCGGTGCCGCGCATCCCGCGCGTGTGCCAGGTGTCGAGCAGCTTCGCCTCGGCGACCGGCACGAAGAAGTAGCGCGCCTCCGGCAGATTGCCCTCCATCCGGACCTGGCCGTTCTCGATGACCTGCGCGTGGGCCGCGACCCACGCGGCGTGGCGGCAGCCGGTGCTGAACCCCTGGCCGCCGGGGGGACCGGTGACGCGATAGCCACCCGGCACCACGATCGCCTTCGCGGTCGCGGCCGGCGTGTTCGCCACGACGGCGCGCGGCACGTCGACCCAGATCGTGCGCGCCACCGCGCGCGGCATCCGCGCCGCGTAGGTGCCGAAGATGGCGCCTTGATTCAGGCACCAGCCGGTGCTCGCGTCGGCCTTGCCGATCTCCTCGATCACCAGGACGTAGGTCGGCAGGTCGATCTCGCTGCCGCCGACGGCGCGAGGGATCGCCATGTGGAACAGCCCGGCGTCCGCCATCGCCTCGAAGAGCGAGCGCGGCAGCTCGCGCCGCGCCTCGATCTCGTCGGCGGCGGCGCGAATCTGGGGCACGACCTTCCGTGCAGCGTCGATCAACGAGCGGCCGTCGGTGGTCAAGGGCGGGAGCTCGCGGGCTAGGAGCCGGCCGCGGCCAGCGCGGGCTCGGCGATGTCGAGGGTCGTCACGCGGCGCAGCTCGCGGCGATACTTCGTGTCGTCGAACGGCCGGGCGCGGTGCATGGTGCACCGGTTGTCCCAGATCACGAGATCGCCCACCCGCCAGGCGTGGCGGTAGACGAACTCCGGCTGGGTCGCGTGCTCCATCAGGTCGCGGAGCAGGAGCCGCCCCTCGGGGATCGGCCAGTCGACGATACGCGAGGCGTGCGACGCCAGGTAGAGCGAGCGACGGTGCGAGCGGGGGATGGTGCGGACGAGGGGATGGACGGCGCCCTTCACCTTCTCTTGCTCCTCGGGTGAGAACTCGAAGCCGAGCAGGTGGCGCGAGTACGCGACGGAGTGATGGGCGCGCAGCCCTTCGAGCTCGGCCTTCGTCTCCGCCGGCAGCGTGTCGTACGCCGCGCGCAGGTCGGCGTACTCCGTGTCGGCCGGCACCGGCGGGACGACCCGCGCGTGGAGCATCGAGTAGCGCCCCGGCGGATCCACGAACGAGGCGTCGGTGTGCCAGAGGCGGTTGCCGAGCGTGTAATGCCGCCGGCGATCGTCGGCCTGCATGATCTCGCCGTCGGGATCGAGGTTCGAGATGTCGGAGATGGCCTCGTTGCCGAGCCGGCTCTTCGTGAAGGCGCGGCTCCCGGTACCCTGGTGCAGCCGGCCGTCGAGCCGCTCGCCGAACGCGAGCTGCTCGGCGTCGGAGAATCCCTGATCGCGGAATACGAGAACGGCGTACTCGTCCATGCCGGCGCGGATCGCGGCCAGCGTGTCGGAGTCGAAGACGCTGCGAAGCTCGATCGGGCTCGATTCGCCCACGAAGTGCCGGTGGAGTTTGCGGAATGTCAGGGCCATAGCCTCATGAGACTAGGACGGCGGGGGCCGGGGAGTCAAGCGATTGCCCGGAGAAACTCGCCCGACGGAAGCTCAGCCGGGGTAGACGGCGAGGCCGGCGGCGCGCGCGGCGGCGGCCAGCCGCGCGTCGAACGTCGCCAGCGACGCGGCCCGCGCCGAGGTCGCGAGCGCCAGGTGGAGCGCGTCGGCGGCGCGCAGCGGAGTCGCTCGCGACGACAGCAGGTAGTGCTCCGTTCGGCGGTGCACGTCGCGGGTCAGCTCGACGCGGTGGTACCCACCTTCGTCGAGGCGCCCGAGGATGGCGTGCTGAAGTCGTCGCGCGGTCTCCCTCGTGAGCGACCCCTGATGCAGACGCCGAGCGACCGCGGAGACGATCTCGGTCACGGCCAGGTCGGACACCAGAACATCATCCCGGCCCTCCAGGATCTCGTTAAATTCGTCGCTGCCCGGCTCGGGCAGGTAAAGCTTCAGCAGCGCGCCGGTGTCGCAGTAGAGAGGGCCGGGAAGCCTTGTGCGGTATCCGGCCCGTCGCTCGCGAAGCCGTGCCGGCGCGCGCCTCCTAGAAACGATCGGCGCGGTCCCTTGCGGCCGTGGCGGACAGCGGGGGGTGGAGGACCGGCATCTTGCGGCGGAACGCCGCCAGGTTCGGCACGGTCTTGCCGCGTTGACGATCGGGCGGTACCAGCTTGGCGACGGGCCGCCCCCGCTCCGTGATGACGACTTCGCGACCCTTTCGAACCTCGTCGAGAAGAGCCGAGAGGTTCTGGCGGGCCTCGCGGACGCCAGCGGTACGCATGAGGCCAGTGTGCTACATGTAGCACATGGCGTCAACCCGGTTGGAAGCCGCCCGGCCGGTCGCGCGCGAGGCGCTCGCGCCTTCGAGCGTGGACCCGGCCATGCGCTGCTCGATCTCGGCGCGAGCGAGCTCGACGCCTTGCTCGCCCCGCCGCTCGCGTTCCTGCGCGACGTGGGCCGCGCGTTCGTGACGCGGCTCTGCGCGGCAGCCGACCTCGAGGAGCGGCGGGAGCGTGTGGAGGTCGACTGCCCGCCGGACGAGCGCGCGCGGCTGGCCGGCGCAGTGCCGCCCATGGACGGCGCCGAGTACGTCGACGGCGACTGGGTGGCCGAGCGCTGGGCCGAGATGGGCCGGGCGTTCGCCGACGAGATCCGCGGGCACCGCGGGCCCGTCGGCGCCTGGCTGCGCGCGCGTCACGCCTCGTGGCACGCCGTCGGCAAAGTGTGCCTGCACCTGGCCGAGAACCGCGGCGACGAGGAGCATCCGTTCGGCTTCCTCGCCACCTACGCGGTGCGCGCCGGCGCCGGCGGCAAAGTGCAGCATCGGCCGCTGGCGCGGGCGCTGGAGGACTCTTCCGCTCGCGGAGACCGCCGGGCCCTGCTCCATCTCCTGGTTCCCCTGCAGCGCGCCGCGGAGCAGGTCAAGTGGCTCGCCGAGCTGGTCGAGTCCGGCGGGATCTACGAGGCGATGGCGTGGACGCCGGCCGAGGCCCACGCCTTCCTGAAAGCCATCCCGGCCTTCGAGGCGGCGGGGCTGGTCGTGCGCGTGCCCGACTGGTGGCGCACGCGGCGTCCCCCGCGGCCCGAGGTGGCCGTGCGCGTGGGCGACAAGAAACCCAGCGCCGTGGGAATGGAGGCGCTGCTCGACTTCTCGGTGGCGGTCGCGCTGGGCGACGTGACGCTCACGGCCGCCGAGGTGCGGCAGCTCATGGCGTCGTCGGGCGGCCTGGTGCGGCTGCGAGGGCAGTGGGTCGAGCTTGACCGCGAGCGGCTCCGCGAGGTGCTCGCCCACTGGGAGCGCGTGCGCCACCAGGCCGAGCACGAGGGGCTGTCGTTCCTGGAGGGGATGCGGCTGCTGGCCGGCGCCAGGGGGACCGCCGGCGAGGCCGCCGCGCTTGCGGCGGGCGATGGCTGGTCGCGGGTCGAGGCGGGCGCGTGGCTCGCGCGCACGCTCGAGGCGCTGCGCGGACCGGCCGGCCTCGTCGCGGCCGACCCGGGCGCCGATCTGCGCGGCACGCTGCGGCCCTACCAGAAGACGG
>QHSM01000432.1 GCA_003221595.1 Candidatus Rokuibacteriota bacterium
TCGGCGCTACTGTCTTGGTAGACGAGTACGGCTCGGGGGCATCAGGCGGCCTTGTAGAGCAAGCTGAGGCCAAGCGCCGCCGCGAGCAGCCGGCCGCGTTGGTCGCTCATGGGCCACTGGGAGGGCGGACGCCCTCGGGCTCGGGAAGCGGCGGCCCCGTGCGGCCAGCTTCGGCGAGGCATTGCAGGACCGCTTGCCTGCCCCCGTCGGTGCTGAACCGGAACGTGATCCGGCCGTCGAGATCGACCCGCTCGAGCGAAACGTACGGCGCACTGCACTTCGCCCACCGCGCATAGGCCAGGTCTTGCTGAGGCGTGTTCGCGATGGCGCACGCCCCCAGGAAGAGGGCGAGCGCCGCGATGAGGAGCCATCCGCGCGTGCGGAGGTCGCCGAGCAGAGTCATCGCGGTCGACGTCACACCTCCATCATCGTCACCTTGCCCGAGGTGAGGTCGTAGACCCCGCCCGCGAGCTTCAGCTTCCCGTCCTTTAAAAGGCCCGCGATGACGGTCGAACCTTTGCGTAGGACTCTGGCCTGCGCGCGCACGTTGCTGGCGATGGCGACGTCCAGGTTCTTGTTCTGGCGATCGATTCCAGGCCCGATCAAGCGGTACAGCGTGCTGATCTGACCGGGCGCGTCGCCCCCCTCCAGGGCCGCTTTCACGGCGCCGCAACCGCTGTGCCCCAGCACCACCAGGACCTTGGCCCCGAGCACGAGCGTTCCAAACTCGAGGCTGGCGGTCTCTTCGGCGCCCGCCACGTTGCCCGCCACCCGCACCTTCAGGCCTCCTTTCGAGGAACGTCAGCGAGAAAGTGGGAGTGGGCTAACCGCCAGCGGCGCGAAGGCGGCGCTTCTTCTGCTTCTTCTTGAAGGCGGCGCGTTTCCGCGCGGTCTTCCTGCGATTCTTCACTCGCATGGCAGTCTCCTATCGGCCGGAGGGTAGGGGGCGCTCGGTGACGTTCGCTATCATAGACCGCCCGCACCAAGGCGCACAATCGTCCGATCGGTGACGGGAATTCAGAGCGTCCGGCGAAACAGCACGGTCGCCGCCGCCATCGCCCCCACCGCAAAGACGACGAGAAACGCCAGGTCGAGCGACACCGCGCCGCGGATCGGTGCTCGCCAGGGTCCTTCGCGAGAACTCGGGGCGGGCCGGTCCCGGCCGGGGAAGACGCGAGATCCTGGTTACGCGCTACTCGACGATCTGATCCACCTGCAGCATCACCGTCCGGGGGATCGTCAGTCCGAGCGCGCGCGCGGTCCTGAGATTGACGACCAGCTCGAGCTTGGTGGGCTGCTCGACGGGCAGATCTGAAGGCTTTGCGCCCTTGAAGATCTTGTCGACGAAGGTGGCGGCGCGCCGGTAGTGGTCGGGGTAGTTGACCCCGTAGCTCGCGAGCCCTCCGATGAACTCTGTCGACGCGTACACCGCCGGCAGCCGATGCTTGGCCGCAAGATCGACGATGAGCGGCGCGTTCGCGAGCGTGAGGGTCTCGAGCCCGACGACGAGCGCGTCCGCGCGCTCCCGCATGGCGGTCTCGAACGCCGGCCGCAGATCATCGGCCTTGCGCACGTCGAGCAGCAGAGGCTGGACGCCGAGCGATCGCGCCGCCGTCTCCACGGCAGTCCACTGACGAGGGATGGCCGGGTTGCTCATGTTGAACAGGGCCGCGATACGCGCGGCTTTCGGAACGAGCTCTTTGAGCAGCTCGACGCGCTTGGGGTATATCTCGGTCACGGTTGCGCTCAGGCCGGTGATGTTGCCCCCTGGATGGGCGAGACTGGTGATGATGCCCTGGCCGACCGGGTCGCCGACGCCGGTGATGACCACTGGAATCACCGGCGTGGCGTGCTTGGCCGCCAGAGCTGCGGGCGTCCCTCTCGTCAGGATCAGGTCCACCTTGAGGCGGACCAGCTCGGCCGCAAGGTCGGCGAACGGCTCGTCACGGCCCTCGGCCGATCGATACTCGATGACGAGGTTCTTGCCCTCGACGTACCCCAGCGCTCGAAGCCCCTGCCGAAAGCTCTCGAGGTTGGCGACGTTGACCGTGGGCGAGGTGCGCTCGAGCACGCCGATGCGATAGACCTTATCCGGCGGCTGCGCCTCGACCGCGAGCGGCGCCCAGAGGACGCCGAGAGTCAGAACGACCGCGAGCCCGATCGACCGCATGCGCACCTCGTTGTGTGATGGATGGTGAAACGCCAGCGTCCTGACAAGCCCACACCTTGGATGCCGGAATCGGCCTGCGCGATTCAGGCGATTTGCATTCTCTCTTCCGTCAGCTTTTTGAAGTCAGCTCTTCAAACAGCCGGACAACCGCAGGCACGCGGCGTGCCACTGCGCGGCTCGTGGCTCGCGTAGCTTGCTACCATGCGAGGGCGGCTGGCGCGTGCGCCGAGCGAAGGCTCGGCGAAGGAATGAACCGCGAAGAAGTGGGGAGGACACCGATGCGCACTCAGTCCTGGAATCGGCGCGACGTGCTGAAGGCTGTCTCCGCCGCGGCGCTGGCCGCCGTCGCTCCCCGTTCCGCGGCCGCCCAGTCGGTCAAGTGGTCGATGGGCACCGAGGCGCCGAAGCTGAAGGCCCCGGCCAACGCCACCGACTGTCACCACCACATCTACAACGCCAAGTACCCGGTCGATCCGAAGGCCACGCTGCGCCCGGGCGACGCGCTGGTGGTGGACTATCGCGCCCTCCAGAAGCGCATCGGGACGACGCGCAACGTCCTCGTGCAGCCGTCGACCTACGGCATCGACAACCGGTGCCATCTCGAGGCGCTGGCCAAGTTCGGCCCGACGGCGCGCATGGTCGCGGTCGTCAACGACACCGTGTCGACCGAGGACCTCAAGCGCATGCACGGGCTCGGGGTGCGGGGCATTCGCTTCAATCTGGCGCAAGCGGGCGCCACGACGCCCGAGATGATCGAGCCCCTGTCGAAGCGGATCAACGACCTCGGCTGGCACATCCAGATCAACGCGCCGGCCGTCAAGATCATGGAGATCATGTCGATCCTCGAGCGCGTTCCCGCGCAGATCGTCTTCGATCACCTCGCGCACATCCCGGAGCCCGAGGGCGTCAACCATCCGCTCTACGCCAGGGTGCGGGCGCTCATGGACAAGGGCCGCACGTGGGTCAAGCTGTCCGGTGCCTACGCGGACACCAAGGTGGGGCCGCCGACCTATTCGGACTCCAGCGCGGTCGCGCGCGCGTACGCGAAGGCCATGCCGGAGCGATGCGTGTGGGGCAGCGACTGGCCGCACCCGAGCGAGCAGTCCAAGCACCTGCCGGACGACGCCGTGCTCTTCGACCTGCTCACCGACTGGGTGCCCGACGAGAAGGTTCGCCACCGCGTGCTGGTCGAGAATCCGGCGACGCTCTACGATTTCCCGAAGGGGTGACCCGCCACGCGCCGGCGCCAGGTCATCGCGTTGATGCTGTCGGGAATATTCCCGGGGATCGGGCAGCTCTACAACCGTCAGCCCGTGAAGGGGGCGATCGGGCTCGCCCTCGGGGTGGCGCTGACCTGGGCTGCCGCCCGAGCCGCCCCGGCCGATCCGCTCGCGCTCGGTCAACCGGGCGCCGACGTCCTCGTGCCCCTCCTCGCGCTCCTGGCCGTCTGGGCGTGGTCCCTCATCGACGCGTGGAGAGTCGCCGGCCGTTGAGCCCCGGAGGCAAGCTGGCCGACGGGCAGCCGCGCATGACCATCACTCGACGCAATCCGGACGGCTCGCTCGACCTGACCTTCGGCGACCCCGAGTAGGGGACCGTCAGGGGCGGGAATCGTTACCGGAGACGCGGAGCGACTTCCTGCGCGTAGAGGCGAATCGAGGTGAGCACCTGGTCGAGCGGGATGCGCCCGCCGACATTCGACTCCATGATGACCCCCGACAGGCCCAGCGCGTCCCGTAGCTGGCGCAGTCGGTCGACGACCATGTCCGGAGTGCCATAGGCCACGCGATCGCGCAGCAGGTCTTCGTAGCTCACGTTGGAGAGGCGCTCGGCGCGTTCGGCGCGCTCTTCCGACACGGTCGTTCCCGTTGCGCCGACCGACTGAGCCATGTTCTCGGCCAGGCGACGATAGGCCCGCATGGTGCTCTCCTCGGGCTCCGAGCGGGCCTGGGCCGCGGTGGCCGCGACGTAGACCGGAATGCGGAGGTAGACGTTACCGTCGCCCGTATGCCCGGCCTCGCGCCGCGCCGCGCGATAGGCCAGGAGGTGGCCGATGGCCTCGGGGACGTCGAAGCCGCGCAGCCCGGTGACGAGCGAGTACCCCATGCGCCCGACCATCGGGAACGTGTCGTGCGTGGTGGCCGCCACCCAGATCGGTGGGTGCGGCTTCTGATAGGGCCGCGGCACCACCGTGAGATTGTCGAACGTGAAGTATTTTCCGGAGTGGGAGAAGCCGTTCTGCGTCCACGCCTTCAGGATGACGTCGAGCGATTCCTGGAAGCGCTCGCGGCTCTCGTCGTAGCGGATGCCGTAGCCCGAATAGGCGCGGGGAAAGCCGCTGCGCCCGACGCCGAAGTCGAGGCGACCCTGGCTGATCTGATCGACCGTGGCGGCTTCCTCAGCGGTGCGGATGGGGTGACAGAGCGGGAGCACGCTGACGCCGGTGCCGATGCGCAGGCGCTTCGTCCGGGCGGCGATCGCCGCGGCCAGCACGAGGGGCACCGAGGCGATCGACGGGATGCCGGCGCCCATCGGGTCGGTCGGTCGCCGGTGCATGGCGAAGTGGCGCTCGGCCAGCCAGACGCCGTTGAGCCCGTGCGTCTCCGCGATCTCGGCGATCGACATCGCTTCGGCAAACGCTTCCTCCTGCGTTCTTCCCTCGCGATAGTCGCATTCCATCACCAGGCCGACGTGCATGTCATCCTCCACACCGCCCGGAGCGTCCCGGCGGTCGGCCGATTATACTGCGCCCTGAGCCAGGGCAACGGCGCGCCCGCCTATCCGCATCGCTGCTCCGACGTCGCTCCCGTCAGTTGCCCTTGACCCAGGTCTGCGTCTTGTAGAAGGGGCCGAGATAGCCACGCACCTTGAGCTTGGCGGCCTCGGTCCACACCTCGGCCTTGTAGATCTTGCCGTCCTCGGGGTCCGTGATCGTGCCGTTCTTGTAGCGGTCGTCGCTGGCGCTCAGATCCTTGATGATCACGAGGCCCACGATCGGCTTGTCCTTGTCCGGCCCCGTGCACTTGGTGCAGATCTTCGGCTTGCCCTGCGCGTCGTTCGGCTCGGTGAGCCCGGTGATCTTGCCGAACAGCTTGCCGCCCTGCTGGTAGATCTCCACGTCGGACACGACCTTGCCGGTCTTCTCGTCGACCGTCTTCCACTTGCCGACGATGGAATCGAGCGCCACGGCTGGCGTAGCGACCAGCAGCACCGTCAGCGTCAGGAGAGGACCGATCCGCTTCATGTGGCTCCTCCTCGAGGGTGGGCTCGGGTCTATTTCGGCGGCGGTTCCGCCACGACCGTGCGAAGCGTGGCGAGGTATTTCTGGGCGGCGCGCTGAACGTCGGCGGCGGTCACCGCGCGCACCTGGGCCTGATAACGGTCGAGGAATTCGTAGCCGACGCCCGCGGTCTCGAGCGAGGCGAGATACCACGCCTGGCGTGCGTTCGTACGGCGGTCCATGGCGAGGGTGCCGAGCAGGTAGGCCTTGGCGACGCGCAGCTCCTCGTCGGACACGGCCTGCTTCTGGATGCGCTCGAGCTGCTCGCGAAGCGCGGCCTCGGCCTTCTCCTGATTGGCCGGCGCCGTGCCGAGGAGCGCCAGGAAGTAGCCCGGGCTCACGCGAAGCGGCTCCCGCGCGGCGGTGGTGTAGGCGAGTCCCTGCTTGTCACGGAGCTCCGAGAAGAAGCGGCTGGCCAGTCCGCCGCCCAGCACCGTGGTCACCACCTTCATGGCCGCCAGGTCGGGATCAGTCAGGGAAGGAGCCGGCCCGCCCATGAGGATCTGGGACTGCGCGCCCGGCACGGTCAGAACCGCCCGCGCGGCGGCGGGCGCCGGCGGGGGCGTCGTGTTGGGCGCCGGCGCCGGCGCCGCGGGAAGCGGACCGAAGAGTCGCTCGGCCCGGGCGATCACGTCCTGACGCTTCACCTTGCCGCTGACCGCCAGGACCATGGCCCCGGGCACGTAGTGGCGCCGGTAGTGAGCGAGGAGCGCGGCGCGATCCATTCGCTCGACGCTCTCCTTGAGCCCGAGGGCGTCCCACCCGTAAGGGTTGTCGCCGAAGGTCCGGGCCAGCAGCGCGTCGAAGGCGGCATCGTACGGCTTGTCGGCGCGGTTCCGGATCTGCCGCCCGAGGAAATCGCGCACGGCCTGGATCGTCCCGTCGCTCAGCGCCGGCCGCAGTGTGACGTCGGCCACGAGGTCGAGCATGTCCGACCAGAAGCGCGAGAGCGCGGTGGCGGTGATCTCGGCGTAGTCGGCGTCGGCATAGGCGTCGATGCTCCCGCCCATGCGATCGGCCGCGTTGACGATCTCGGTCCCGTCGCGCGTGGTCGTGCCCCGCACCACGATGAGCTGGAGAAAGTTGGAGAGCCCGGCCGTCTGGCGGGTCTCATAGCGCGTGCCCATCCGCACCATCAGCGACATTCCGACGACCGGCGCGGTCGGGTTCTCCCGCACGAGCACGGTCATGCCGTTGGCGAGCCGGGTGCGCGCGACAGCGCCGGTCGCGCCGTCGGCGGCGCCCGCCAGGCTCGCCGCCGCGAGGAGGCCGAGCGCCGCGAACCCCGCGGCGAGCGTGGCGGCGAGGGAGCGGCGGCTCATGGCTTGGGCCGGAAGGCGAGCTGGGCGTAGTTGGTCCGCGACAGGTAGCGGCGTGCCGCGTCGCGGATCTGCTCGCGCGTGATCTTGCCCAGCCGATCGATATAGCCGAGCTCCGCCTCGAGCGTCCAGGTGGTCTCGGCGAGCGCGTAGGCGTTGGCGAGCCCCTCGGACGTCTCGGTGTCGAAGGCGTGCTGCGACTCGAACTGGATGACGGCCAGCTGCCGCTCCTCCTCGGTCGGACCCGACTCCTGCATTCGCACGATCTCCTCGAGGACGATCTGCTCGACCCGCTCGAGATCCTTGGCCTCCAGATCGGCCCGTAGTGTCACGATGCCGCCGCCCATCTGGGCCGCGTAGTTCATCGTGATCGAGGACACCAGCCGCTCCTGGTCGCGCAGCCGCTTCGCCAGCCGCGAGCTCTCCGCGCCCGCCAGGATGGTCGTCAGAAGATCGACCGCGTCGCCACCGAGATCGTTGGCGGGCGGCGCCTGCCAGCCCATGGCGAGCCGGGCCTGCTGCTCGGGCCGCTCGACCGTTCGATGCACCGGGCCGGCGAGCGGGCGCGGCGCCGGCGCCGGCACGGGCTTGTAGCCGGTGGCCGGGACGACACCCCAGATGCGATCGACCATGGCGCGGATCGCCTTCACCTCGACGGGCCCCGCGACCACGAGCGCCATGTTCTCCGGCGTGTAGTACTGCCGGTTGTACGTTTTCAAGATTTCGCTGGTGGCGGCGCTCAGCGTGGGCCGCGTGCCGAGCACCGGAGAGCCGTAAGGGTTGTCGGCGAAGACGAGACCGTAGAGCTGCCGGATGATGGCGGCCTTGGGATTATCGGTCTCGATGTTCGCTTCCTCGAAGATCACCTCGCGCTCGCGCACGACTTCGTTCGGATCGAACTTCGAGCGGAAGACCATGTCGGCGAGAGTCTGCAAGGCCATCTCGGTGGCCTCGGTGGGAACGACGATGTAGAAGTCCGTGTAGTCGAACGAGGTCGTCGCGTTGGTGCGCCCGCCCACGCCTTCCACGGCGCGATCGATGTAGCCCGGGCCCCACTTGTCCGTGCCCTTGAACAGCATGTGCTCCTGGAAATGCGAATAGCCGAGCTGGTCCGGTCGCTCGTACCGCACGCCCACGCCGACGTAGAGATAGACGGCGACGATGTCGGCGGCGCGGTGATCCTGGACGATCAGCCGGAGGCCGTTGGGCAACACCTGACGAACCGGCGCGGGCAGGTCGCCGCCGGCGCCGCCCTGACCCGAGAGGCCGGCGCAGCCGCTCGAAAGCAAGAGCGCGACGACCGACGCGAGCACGGCCGTACCGAGGGCCCGGTGCGGTCGACTCACTGGACTTTGCCCGTCACGTCGAGCACCTTGCCGGCTCGAAGCACCGTCACCTTGAACGGACTGCCCGCGGGCTTGCTCGCCAGCAGATCGCGGATCTTCGTCAGATTGGCCGCTTCGGCCTTGAGGCCCTCGACGGCCAGGATGATATCGCCGCCCAGCGGGACCTGGTCGCCGCCCAGGTTGGCGATCATCGTGGCGCCGCGAAGCCCCATCGCTTCGGCCGGCGAGCCCCTGGCGACCGTCTTGACCATGAAGCCGGTCGATCCGGGCGGCAGATTGAGCAGGTCGGCCTGCTGGTCCGTGAGCAGCTGGCCCTCGAGGCCCGACCAGAACGATCGCTTCTCGAGCAGGAGCTTCTTCGCGGTGTTGATGGTCACCACGAAGCCGAGCCCCTCGCTGCCGCCGCTCTTGGAGATGTTGTGACTCACGATACCGATCACTTCACCGTTCATGGCGAACATCGGCCCGCCCGAGTTGCCGGTGTTGATGGTCGCCGTCGTCTGGAAGAACTCGGCGAGCGGCATGGTCTTGTACACCGTGTTCGGCTTCCACCGGGCGCTGATCAGGCCGTCGCTCAGCGAGTAGCTGAGCCCGTACGGCGCGCCCACGATGATGACCGGATCGCCCACCTGGACCGGATCGGAGTTGGCGAGCGGCGACGACTTGGCGCCCGTGGGCACGCGCTCGAGCTGGAGCAGGGAAAGGTCGGCCGCCGGCTCGGAGGCGACCACGCGCGCCTTCACGGTCTCGCCCCCCAGGAACTCGACGGTGATCTCGTCCATGGCGTGCACGACGTGGGCGGCCGTCATCACCTTGCCGTCGGGCGAGATGAGCACCCCCGAGCCCG
>QHSM01000433.1 GCA_003221595.1 Candidatus Rokuibacteriota bacterium
CAACACGATTGCCGGCGCGGCGGCCGCGCTCACGGGGCCGCTCGCGTACCGCGTCCTCGGGCGCCGCGCGCTGGCGGCCGGGGAGGGTCCGGCATGAAGGGAGTCGTCAACAGCATCGCCTACGCCGGCGGCCTCCGCCTCGGCGAGGTTCCGATCCCCGATATCAGCGAGGTCCTCAAGCAGCCCGGCCGCTTCGTCTGGATCGGCCTGCACGAGCCCGATGCCGAGGTCCTGACGGAAGTGCAGGGGGAGTTCGCGCTGCACGACCTCGCGATCGAGGACGCCACGCGTGCCCATCAGCGGCCGAAGCTCGAGCGCTACGGCGACTCGCTCTTCGCCGTCCTGCGTACGGCCCATCTCGATCGCGCGACCGGCGCGATCGAGTTCGGCGAGACGCACCTCTTCGTCGGCTCGAACTACGTCGTCTCGGTCCGGCACGGGGCGTCCTTGCCCTACGTGGAGGTCCGCTCGCGCTGCGAGGCGAGCCCGGACCTCCTGGCCAAGGGCCCCGGCTTCGTCCTCTACGCGCTCATGGACTTCATCGTGGACCAGTACTTCCCGCTGGTCGACGCGTTCGAGGACAGGCTGGAGGGGCTCGAGGACGATATCTTCAAGCAGACCCTTACCCGGGAGACGACCGAGCGCATCTACCAGCTCAAGCGCAACCTGCTCGAGGTGAAGCGAGCGGTCGCCCCGCTGATCGACATGTGCAACCGGCTGGTGCGTACCGACAGCGCACTGATTCCCGACGACGCGCGCGTCTACTTCCGCGACGTCTACGACCACGCGATCCGGATCAACGAGATGATCGACACGCTGCGCGAGCTCCTGACCACGGCCCTCGAGGCGAACCTTTCGCTGATCTCGGTCTCCCAGAACGACGCGATGAAGCGGTTGGCGGGCTGGGCGGCGATCATCGGGGTGCCGACGATGATCGCGGGCATCTACGGCATGAACTTCAAGTTCATGCCCGAGCTCGAGTGGGCCCTGGGGTACCCCGTGACGATGGCGGTGATGCTCGCCGCCTGCGGATTTCTCTACTACCGCTTCAAGCGCTCCGGCTGGCTCTGACCCGGCTCACCGCCGGGCTCGTCCGAGGTTGTCGTCGAGGACCGCGGCCAGGCAGGCGAGCGACCCCAGCGAGTAGACGTAGGTCTTCCACCCGACGGCGACGTGATCCTCGCGCTCGCCCGCACGGGTCATCGGGAAGATCTCGACCGACACGTTGGGGCCGGGCCCCGAGCAGCCGCCGGCGCACCCCTCGCGCACGCGCACGCGCTCGGCGAGCCCGCGCTCGGCGACGATCTGCCGCAGCCGGTGCGTGATCGCCGTCGCGTCCAGCTTCACGCCGCGTTCCCCGCGCGCGATCGGCAGCGCCACGACGCCAAGCTCGCGCGGACACACGGTGACGACGAGCCGGCGCGGCGTCACGCGGACGCCATCTCGGCGGCCAGTCGCGCGGCGGCGACGACGGGTCGCTCGGCGGGCCGGTGCCAGTGCGCTCGCAGCCCGGCGCGGGCGACGGCGCGAATCAGCCCCGTGCGGAACCAGGGATTCTCGAGCACGCTGCCGGCCCAGCTGGCGTTCACCGGCGGCCTGAGCTTCAGCGAGCGCACGACGTCGCGGGCGCCCGCGGCGAGAAGCCGCTGGCTCTCGGCCACGATTCGTCGTGCCCGGCGGTCGCCGCGCCGCGCGCGCGCGAGCACGGTTGGGGCGAGGGCCGCGATCGTCCTGACCGGGTCCGGGGCGTGGACCGCCCGGAGCGTGGCCCGGAGGCGTCCGTCGCGCATCGTCGCGCGCAGCCACTCGCGGCCGAGCCAGAAGCCGGAGCCCTCGTCGCCGACGAAGGGCCCGAGGCCGCCCGCCCGCGCCCAGCGGCCTCGCGCGTCCCAGCCGACGACGATCGAGCCGGTGCCGGACAGGATCAGCATGCCCGGCTGGCGCCCGAGCGCGCCGAGCAGCGCAGCCTGAGCGTCGGAGACGACGTGGACGCGGCGGGCGAGCCCGCGAAGTCGGTGCGCGAGCGCCTGACGCTCGCCTGGAGTCCAGAGTCCGCGCGAGGCCACGACGAGCGCGGCGACGCGGCGCCGAGTCCATCGACGGCGGCGCCACACGTCGCGCAGGACCGAGACCAGCTCCCGAAGATCCCGGTTGGCCGGAACCACGACGGTCGGGACGCGATCCGCGCCGGTCCAGACCGCGATGCGAATCCACGTTCCGCCGACGTCGGCGCCGACGCACACACCGCCCGCGCGCGCGCTCATGAGGACGCTGGAGTGGGGCGGCGGCCCACACCCCCGCGCGAGTCGTGTCTAACCGCAGGCAAGATTGCCACTCTGTCCATTATGAGGCTCCGCGCCATGATCGCGAGGCTTCTGAAATGACAGGCTTTCCACTTATTCGCCCGCTGGCATGGCCGATGCGTAAGTAGGCGCCGGAGGATTTGGTAATGGGCAAGACACTCGCAGCCTGGATCATGATGGCCGGCGCGGTCGCGGCGCCCTCGATGGGTCCGCGCGAGACTGTGGAGACGATGGTCGGCCGCGTGGTCACTCTGGTGCAAGACATCGACGCCCCGAAATCGGAATCGCTCGCGGCGGATCGGCGTACTGCGATCCGGAAGCTCGCGCGCGAGCTCTTCGACTTCGAGGAAGTGACGCGACGGACGCTATCCCGCCACTGGGCCGCGCGCTCTGCCGACGAGCGCGCCGAGTTCGTGGCGCTCTTCACCGACCTGCTCGAGCGCTCGTACATCAACCGGGTCGAGGCGTACGCGGGCGAGACCATCACGTACTCCGCGGAAGCGATCGACGCGGGCTACGCCACGGTCCGGTCGAAGATCCTCACCGATCGGCGCAACGACATCACGCTCGACTATCGGCTCCATCTCCGGGAAGGTCGCTGGCGCGTCTACGACCTGCAGATCGACGGCGTGAGCTTCGTGTCGACCTACCGCAGCCAGTTCGACCGGATCATCCAGTCCGAATCCTACACGGCGCTCCTCGAGCGGATGCGCAAGAAGAGCTTCGAGGCCAACGTGGCCGAGCGCGGCGGCAAGAAGCTCTAGTCGCGGCGGGACCGGCGGGGAGCGAGTGCCCCGCCGGACTGCCCGGTCCCGGACCCTCCCGTTCGAGCGCTCGCACAGTCTTCCTGAGTCGCCGCAGCCTAAGAGGAACCCAGGCCGAGGATCCACCCCTCCACGTGACGCGCGTGAGCCGGAGGCTCCGGCACGGCGTTGTCGAGGAGGAGCTTCGCGAGCGCGATGCAGGCAATCGTCGCGTCGAACGGATCCTCGCCGGCTCTCGAGCGTCCGAAACCGTCGCGCAGAAGACCGGCAACGGCGCGCAGATCGAGTCGGGCATCGGCCTCGACACCCTGGAGCACCGCGCGGCCGCAGGCGGCGCGCGCCGCGGGGTCCGATTTCCGGGTGACGGTGACGCCGAGCGTTCGCAGCAGGAACGCCGGGTACATCTCGGCGACGATCGGGCGGCCGGCGGCGACGAGCGCCCTCAGCGGCCCGTCGAAAGGCCAGAGCGCCACCCGGTCCAGGTTGGGCGTGATGACGTCGCGCCAGACGCACACGGCCGATCGGCCGACTTGCCGTGGCCCCACGAGCCAGAAGATCGGTCCGGCGCCCGCCCGCCGGTCGCACTCACGCGGCGCGAACGCGGCCTCGCCGAGCGCCCGCCGGAGATCGGCGCGGCGGATGCCCTTCAGGCCACGGAGCGGGTAGAAGGGGCGCTCGGTCGCGATGTCCTCGGCGCGCGCGGCGGGCTCGTAGAAGCGCCTGAACCGACCGGCGCCGAAGACGCCGAGCGCCTCCCGGAACGTGCCCAGCCCGGCCATCGCCGCGTACTCACGGGAGACTCCGATGGGGCAGTCGAAGGCGACGACGGCGCCCGGGTCGAGCGTGAGGGCGTCGACGTCTTCCACGGGCATGGGCGGATCCAGGACGTAACGTCCGCGACGCAGCACCGCCCGGCACAGCTGGCGCTTCGCCGGTGCGGAGCCCCAGTCGATCGCCAGGATCTCGGCGGGCGAGGCGCCGGAACCGCTCAGCTGTGGAGGAGCCGTCCGATGACGGCGTCGAGCTGGCACTTCCTGAAGCCGTAGGCGGTGATGCCGAGGACGCCCGGCGAGAGAAGGGCGGCGTCGTACGGGTCGCGCATGAGCACGACCGCCAGCGCCCGAGCGCGCGCCTGCAGCTCGGTGAGCAGCCGCTTGTTCGACGCGTAGAGGTGAGCGTCGAACAGGAACAGCACCATCGCGTCCGAGGCCTCGGCCAGCGCGGCGGCGGTGGCGATCTCCGCGTCCGTCGGCTCGATTCCGACCAGGCTCGTCGTCGGCGCCACGCCCGCCCGCCCGAACGCATCGGCGATGTACGCGGTCTCGGAGGCGATCTCCGGCTCGATGGTGATCCGGGGCGCCAGGTCCGAGAAGCGAGGAAACACGACGCCGACGCGCCCGTTCAGCGCGCGCCTGAGGTCGGGGCGTCCCGGCGCCACGACGGTGACGGAGCGCGTCGCGATCGCCCGCGCGAGCGGCCCGGCGTCGGGTTCTGCCGCAGGCGCTCCGCCCTCGAAGCGGGTGGCGCGCCGCTCGCGGAGGCGGCGCACGCGCTCGACCGAGGCCTCGAGCTCTTTCGGGGGGAGCGTGCCGGCGCGGTATGCGTCGAGCAGCGCGCGGGCGGCGGCGCGCTGGGCCGGCTCCGTGTGGCAGACGAGCAGGAGATCGTGACCGGCCGCAGACGTCTTCACCACCGCCTCGCCGATCGGGCACGTCTCGCCGATCGCGCCCATCTCGAGGTCGTCCGAGACGATGACGCCCGAGAATCCGACCTCCTCACGGAGGTACTCGTGAACGATGCGCCGCGAGAAGGTCGCCGGAACGCGCGTCGAGTCGAGATTGGGGTAGATGGGATGGCTCGTCATCAGGCAGTCGACGCCTTCCTCGACGGCGGCGAGGAACGGCGGCAGATGCGTCGCGCGCATTTCGGCCCAGGTCGAGTCGATCGTGGGCAGGCGCAGGTGCGCGTCGAGCGGTGAGTGGCCCTTGCCCGGGAAGTGCTTGGCGCACGCCGAGAGGCCGCCCTTCTGCATTCCCTTGATCCGTGCGATGCCGTTCCTGGTAACGACGGCGGGGTCCTTGCCGTACGACCGGATGCCGATGTTCGGGCTGTAGCGCTCGGTGAGCACGTCGAGCACCGGCGCGAAGTTCACGTCGACGCCGAGCCGGCGCAGCTCGCGCGCTTCGAACACGCCCTGATGGAACGCGAACGACTCGTCGCCCGCGGTCCCCAGCGCGAGGCTGTCGGGAAAGATCGTCGTGGCCCGGCCCAGCATGACGATGCGGCCGCCCTCGTGATCGGTGGTCACGAGAAGCCGGCGCCCGAGCGCCGACTCGAGCTGCTGCAGGAGCCGGGCGTGCTGCTCCGGCGTCTCGAAGTTGCGCCGGTAGAGAATCAGTCCCCCGGCGCGCGTGTCGCGGAACAGGCGAATATCGGCATCGGTGAGCTTGGGGCCGGACAGTCCGAACACCAGCCGCTCGCCGACGAGGGTCTCGAGATCGCTCACAACGAAATTATAGGCTGCGGGCGGCTCGCGGACCTTGACCTACGGAAGACGTGTACTGTCAGACAGGTGACACTAACTGGCGGACGGGGACGTCCTCGTCGCCGAGTAACACGCATAAGTTCCCTGACTTGCAACCCGCCAGACTCTGGCACGGCGACTGCAGAACCCGGTCGCAATGGGGCGGTGGCTCAGCGCGCTCGTGATCGGGGCCGTTGCTCCGGGGCTGGCCGTCGGAGCGGGTGCGATCGCCCAGACGAAGTCGGCGACGTCCGCCCCGTCGACCCGCGCATTCGACAAGCTGTCGCTCGGAAACCAGAAAGTGGCTGCCTCCCTGTACGAGGCCCAGAATGCTCGGACGTCACCGACAGGCTCGCCGAGCAGACCGCTGATACTCCAGCAAATCGCGGCGAAGAGGCTGTCGGGTCAGAGTTGGGGAGAGATCTTCAGGGAGATGAAAGCGCAGGGGCTCGTCCAGGAAAAGAGTCTGAGTCAAGTCGTCAGCAGGTACGGACAAGTCGCCGGTCCGGAGCCAGGAGCGAGCGCGACCAGCACCGGCAGGGCGAGCGCCCTCGGAGGTACCTCGCTCGACGGCGTGTCGTCCGGCAACGGTCACGGGGGCCGGTGATGACCGGGCGATGGAATCCCTGGGGCGTCACCGCGCTCGGCCTGGTCGTCGTCATGGCGACCGCCCTCGTCATGGGGCTCGTCGTCGCGAACTGGTCCGGATCCAGCCAGGAGCCCGAGCCGATCAGGCAGGCCCCAGCCGCAGCCCGTCCGCGGCCGCCCTCGCGAAGCGTCAGCGTGATGCCGGCGGCCTCGCAGATCGCGCGCACTGAGCCGGTGGCC